>DATMAN010000071.1 GCA_035560005.1 Burkholderiales bacterium
AGGCGAATGCGGAGACAACCAAACGCCGAAGGTACGGGTCGTGTAAGACGAGGGAACGTCATGGAGCAGCTCAGTCCAGCCAGCGAATCGATCCTGCAGGAGCTGATGGCCTATCATCGCGGCCGACTGGCAGAGTTCGAGCGCGCGCACCGCCGCAATCCGGAGGATCGCACGCGGCCCGCTGCGCTCGCGCGCGCCATCTCGCAGATGGCCACGCCCGCCGGGCTCTCGGGACCCGAGCGCGAGTGGGCCAAGGAGACCCAGCGCATCGCGCCGAGCAGATTCCCGCGCGACGATCCGCACCGGCTGTGGGTGCCCTTCGGGGCGCTCACACGCGACCTGAACGTGGCATCCGCCGGCGCCGGGGGCTATCTGGTGGATGCCGTCACTTTGCCTGCGCGCGACATCCTGAGGCCGTGGTCCGTGACACTCCAAGGTGGTGTCACCATGATCGAATCGATCACGAGCAACGCCTTCCTGCCGATGACGAGCGGCACCGTGTCGGTGCAGTGGATGTCCACCGAATCCGCGCAGGCCTCGCCGAGCACTCCGGCGCTCGCGCAGGCGGCGCTCACTCCAAAGACTGCGATCGGCGTGATCGTGGCGAGCAGACAGTTCATGCAACAAGCCGATCCCGAGGCCTGGATTCGGCGCGAGTTGCTGCGCACATGCGGTGCCGTGATCGACACCGCCGTGCTCAACGGCTCGGGGGCGAGCGGGCAGCCGCTGGGTGTGCTCAACGCCCCGGGCATCTCGACACAGTCGGGCACATCGCTCGCCTGGTCCGGCGTGCTGGCGATGAAACGCAATGCCGCCGCGGCGAATGCCCAGGACGGCACGATCGCCTTCCTCGCCACGCCGGCGGTGCGCGAGCTGCTGGAAGCGCGCGAGCGCGCAAGCGGCGGCGGCACCTTCATCTGGCAGGACGATCGCATCGCCGCCTGCCCGGCCTTTGCGACGACGCTCATGCCGGCCGCAACCCTGCTCTGCGGCCCGCTGGGCGAGGTGGTCGTGGGACTGTGGGGCGGCGGGATCACCGTCGAGGTCGATCCGTACACGCAGTTCCAGACTGGGCGCGTGCAGATCCGCGTGCTGGTGAGCTGCGATGTGGCGATCGGCTGCGATCGCGCCGCCTTCACGCGCGCGGCCTCGATCACGTGAGCCACCTGCACACCGCCTGGCCCTGGCCCGATCCCTCGGGCGCACCGCGCGTCGATCCGCGGCTGCTCGAGCCCGTGCGCTGCCGCGTGCTGCGCGCCTTCTGCGTGGGCGGAGCGCGCGTGGAGCCGGGCGAGATCGTCGAGCTGGCGCGCTTCGATGCGCAGAGCATGCGCGCGCTCGGGCGCGTGGAGATTCTCTGATTCATGACCCGGCACGCGAGCCACCGCGTGCATAGCGTGCCGGGTGGACGCACCATCCGCGGGGCGCCCCTGGATCATGCACGCGGACCACGCGGCGGCTACATGCGCCGCGGACGCGCCTTGGGCGCGGCGCCGAACCCACGGGCCGTGCGACGGCGCGAATTCCCTCTGTCGCTGAAGTGCTCTGCCTGGAGAGTGCGGAGACGACTACCTTGGACGCCGGAGTGCCCGGCGCAACCACGTTGCAAAAGGCTTGTTAAAGTTTAACAAGCCGGCGGGGCTGTAAAACCATTCAAGCCGAAAAACTTTAACAAGACTTTAACTTTTCGGCCGCCCGAATCTGTAAGTCGTTGATTTTCTGGCGTCCCCACGGGGATTCGAACCCCGGTTACCGCCGTGAAAGGGCGATGTCCTAGGCCTCTAGACGATGGGGACCCGTTCGGCGAAGCAATCGGTGGTGGAGGTAAGCGGGATCGAACCGCTGACCTCTTGCATGCCATGCAAGCGCTCTCCCAGCTGAGCTATACCCCCACCGGAAAGAGGGCGCATTATACGGATGGCCTAATACCCTGTAAAGAAAACGGTTAGTCGGGATACACGGCCAGTTCTTCGTCCATCCGGCGCAGCACTTCCTCGCGCCCGATGAGTTCCAGCGTGGCGTCGATCGAGGGCGTATGCGGCTCGCCGGTGACCATGACGCGCAACGGCATGGCCACTTTCGGCATCTTCAAGCCACTGCGCACAACCACGTCCGTCAGCGTGCGCGAGATGGCTTGACGTGACCACGTAATCTCTTCCAGCCGGGCGCGCAAGTCCTCCAGCGCGGGGCGCGCTTCCGCCGAGTAGTGCTGTTGCCTGAGCGCGTCGGTCGGATACAGGCGCCGGTAGAACAGCACGGCTGCGTCCGCAAGCTGAACCAGAGTCGCGGCCCGCTCCTTCAGCAGCGCCACCACTGCCCTGAGGTCCGGCCCCTGCGCGGGATCGCAGCCGCGGGCACGCAAAAACGGCGCGACCAGCTCCGCCAACCGCGCGTCGTCCGCGATCTTGATGTATTGCTGGTTGAGCCAGGCGAGCTTGGCGGGATCGAATTTCGCCGGCGAACGGCTGATATGAGCAAGGTCGAACCACTCCACGAACTGGCTGCGCGAGAATACTTCGTCATCGCCATGTCCCCAGCCCAGGCGCGCCAGATAGTTGACCAGCGCCTCGGGAAGGTAGCCGTCCTCCTTGTACTGCATCACGCTTACCGCACCGTGGCGCTTGGACAGGCGCTCCCCGTCGTGGCCGAGGATCATCGGCACGTGGCCGAACTCCGGCAGCGTCGCGCCCAGCGCGCGGAAGATGTTGATCTGGCGAGGCGTGTTGTTCACGTGGTCGTCGCCGCGGATGACGTGGGTGACGTTCATGTCGATATCGTCGACCACCACTCCGAAGTTGTAGGTCGGCACGCCGTCCGCGCGCAGGATGACCAGATCGTCGAGTTCTTCGTTGTCGATCGAGATCGGTCCCTTCACGAGATCGTCCCAGCTTACCTGTCCTGAATCCGGGTTGCGAAAACGCAGCACCGGCTTGACCCCGGCCGGGGGCGTCCTGCCTCTCGCGTTCTCGGGGCGCCAGCGCCCGTCGTAGCGCGGCTTGAGTCCGCGGGCGCGCTGCTCTTCGCGCATGGCCTCGAGTTCTTCCTTCGAGGCATAGCACCAGTACGCGTTGCCGCCGGAAATGAGTTGCTCCGCGACCGCCCTGTAGCGGTCGAGACGTTTCATCTGAAAGTACGGTCCTTCGTCGTAATCGAGCCCCAGCCACTGCATCGCGTCCAGGATGGCCTGGGTCGATTCGGCGGTGGAACGCTCGAGGTCCGTGTCCTCGATGCGCAAGATGAAACGGCCACCATGCTTGCGCGCGTACGCCCAGGAGAACAGCGCGGTGCGCGCACCGCCGATGTGCAGAAAACCGGTCGGGCTCGGAGCGAAACGGGTGCGGACCATTCAATCGACGCCGGAAAAAGGGCGCCATTCTACGCGAAAGCTTCGCCGAAGCCGCGCCACGCAAAGGTGAGCTTTCCGTTCGCGGCAGTGAAGGCAGGGCGATCGCAGCCGATGCCGGACGTGCTGCCGAACTATGCGATTCTCAGGCTCTTCGCGCTGCGCTGGAACTGGAGCGCAGGCTGGCGGCTTTCGCCAGCCGGCAAGTGCGGAAACGCTCACGCTCCACTGAACAGGGCAGGCACAGACCGATCGCGCGTTGACCCCGCCGCCGGCGGCGTGATTAAATTCGAGCCGTCCGGCGTGCTGTGGTTAAATGCGCGCCTTGCGGGTGGTTAGCTCAGCGGTAGAGCACTGTCTTCACACGGCAGGGGTCACTGGTTCGAACCCAGTACCACCCACCAGCCCGACACGCCTCCTTGCGGTGCAATTCCCGATGCTAAACTCGCTCGCCGGCGTCGTGCTGCTGTGGCTTTGCTGCGCAGCGCCCGCGCTTTCCGCGCCCCCGGATCCCGACCGGGCCCAGGTGCTGTTCGACACCGCGAAGGACAAGGTCCTGAAAGTGCGCGTGGTGCTGAACGCCACGCAATCGCAGGCTTCCGTGGGCTCGGGCTTCCTGGTCAGCTCGGACGGCCTGGTGGCGACCAATTTCCACGTCGTCGCTCCCTTTCTGCAGCGCCCCGGAGACTACAGCATCGAATTCGCCCGTCACGACGGCAGCCGCGGCTCGCTCAAGCTGGTCGACGTGGACGTGGTGCACGATCTGGCGCTGCTGCGAATGCCGGTCGGCGCCCAACCGCATTTCCAGTTGCTCACGCGCGGCATGTGGAAGGGCGAGCGCGGCTTCTCGATCGGCAATCCGCACGATCTGGGACTCACCATCGTCGAGGGCACCTACAACGGCTTCGTCGCCGAATCGAAATACGAGCGCATCCACTTCACCGGCGCCATCAACCCCGGCATGAGCGGCGGACCGGCCATCACGCGCGAAGGCACCGTCTTCGGGGTGAACGTGGCGCGGCTCGTCAATGCCGAGCTGGTGAGCTTTCTGGTGCCGGTGAAGTTCGTGCGCGCGCTCGTCGAGTCGGCGCGCGACGAGAGCAACACCCCCGAGACCCTGCTGCTGCGCGCCCGGGACCAGTTGCTCGCCGAGCAGGATCGGCAGCTCGGCGCCCTTCTCGATGCACCGTTTCCGCTGACCGCGCTCGGCCCCTACCGCGTACCGGCGAAGCTGGGCGATTTCATGCGCTGCTGGGGCCGCGCGGAAGCCGGGAACAGCCGTGAATACCGTGCCTTCGTGCAGAGCTGTCTGAGCGAGGACTCCATTTTCGTGTTCGAGAACGTGCGCACCGGATCGATCGACTTCGACCATGTGCTGCTGGAAAGCCGGTCCCTGGGCCCGGCGCGCTTCTATCGGATGTTCGAGTCGCGCTTCGGCGCGACCGGGGCGGCACCCGGCCGTGAAGAGGACTTCACCGAGTTCCGCTGCCGTACGGATTTCGTGGGCAGTGCTGCCTTGCCGTTGCGCGCGGCGCTCTGCGTGCGCGCCTACAAGCGCCTGCCGGGCCTGTACGACTTCTGGCTGCGCGCCGCCGCAGTCGATCGCGGCGACAGGGGCATGCTGTCCACGCTCTCGCTGACCGGCGTGAGCTTCGGCAACGGCAGCCGCTTCGTGCAGCGCTATCTGGAGTCGATCGCTCCCCTGCCGGCGCAGGGCGCTGCCCCGGCCGCATACTCGCGCAAGAAGCCGGAGCGCTCGCGATGATGTTCGTCGAAGTGCTCGATCGCGGCGCAGACGTGCGATCGCGCAGCCGCATCGCGTCCACCCCCTTCACGATCGGGCGGGCGTACGACAACGATCTGATTCTCGACGACCCGTACGTCGCGCCGCACCACCTGCGCGTCGAGCGCGACGCCAACGGCGGCTTGCTCATCACGGATCTCGGCTCGAAGAACGGCCTTCATCTGCTCGATCCGCCGCGGCAGGCCACTTCGGTGGCGGTCAGCCAGGATCTTCGCGTGCGCATCGGACACACCCAGTTGCGCTTCCGCGACGCGCACTTCGCGGTCGAACCGGAGCTCGCGACTAGGCCCGGCTCGCAGCTGCTGCGGCGCGCGATCGCCTTCTATCTGGTCCTGATTGCGACCGGACTCCTGCTGTTCGGCGAGATCTATCTGTCGACTTTCGACGAGGCGCGGCCGGTGCAAATGGTCGCCTCGGTGCTGGCCCTGCTGCTGGGGGCCTTCGCCTGGATCGGCACCTGGGCGTTCTTCGGCAGGCTGGCCACGCGCAACGCCAATTTCTACGCGCACGCCAACACCGCGCTGATCGGCGTCACCGCCATCGTTCTCGGCTACGAAGTATCGAGCCACCTCGCCTATGCGTTGTCGTCCGAGATCGTGCCGCGACTATTCCTGCTGGTCCTGGTGGCCATCCTCGCGGCAATGCTCTATCGGCACATCCGACTGGTGAGTCGCGCGCCCGTGCGCCGCGCCGCGATCACGGCCGCGGCGCTGTCCGGGGCCCTGGTCGGCTCGATCTGGCTGGTGGACTACGCCGCGCGCCTCACGTACGCCACCACACCGGAGTTCGCCCCCCAGCTCAAACCGCCCGCCTTTCGGATGGTCCCTCCGGACACGCCCGAGGCGTTCGTCGCCAAGGCGAACGGGCTGCGCGAAGAGATCGACCGTCTTCTGAAAGCGAAGTAGTCGCGGGCCAGCGCAGGTCGCGCTTTTGATCTGGCGCAAGCGATGTGCGGGTTCCTGCTGGCATAATTCGCGGGCGGTCGCATTGCGTACCGGAAGAACAAGCCAGCCAGTTGCATCAACGGGAGTCCTCTTGCGCCGTACACTCGCCCTGATCGTCCTGCTGATCGCCCTGGCCGCCGGCGCCATCTGGTACGCGTCGCGGCCCGATCCGCTGCCGGTGACCGTGGCCACAGTCGAGCGCGGGCTGGTCGAGTCCACCGTCGCGAATACCCGCGCCGGCACGGTGAGCGCGTGCCGGCGCGCAAAGCTCGCACCCCGTTCCGGCGGACAGATTGCCCGGCTTCATGTCCAAGAGGGTGATCGCGTGCGCGCGGGCCAAGTGCTGCTGGAGCTGTGGAACGAGGATCTGCGCGCCCAGCTCGAGCTCGCGCGAGACCAGCAGGAATCGGCCCGGGAGCGCGCCACCGAGATCTGCCTGACCGCGGACGCCGCCGAGCGCGAGGCGCAGCGCTCGCGACAATTGATGGAGCGCGGCTTCATCAGCGAGGAACGCCTCGACCGCGCGGTCTCCGATGCCCAGGCCCGTCGCGCGGCGTGCAACGCCGCGCGCGCCGAAGTGAAACAGGCCGCCGCGCGCGCGACCGCGGTCGAAGCCGAGTTGTCGCGCTCCTACCTGCGCGCGCCGTTTGCCGGCGTGGTTGCCGAAGTGACGGGAGAAGTGGGGGAATTCACCACGCCTTCTCCGCCCGGCATCCCCACGCCGCCGGCGGTGGACCTGATCGACGATTCCTGCCTCTATGTCACCGCCCCGATCGACGAGGTGGACGCCCCGAACATCGTGATCGGACAGCCGGGGAGAATCACCATCGACGCGTTTCCCGGGAAGAAGTTTCCCGGCCACGTGCGCCGAATCGCGCCTTACGTACTCGACCGCGAGAAACAGGCGCGCACGGTGGACGTCGAGATCGAGTTCGAGGATGCTTCCCAGTTCAGGACGCTGCTCGTGGGCTACAGCGCGGACGTCGAGATTGTCCTCGCCGCGCGCGACAACGTCCTGCGCGTGCCCACTGCGGCCCTGCTCGAAGGCAATCGCGTATGGCTGGTCACCCCTGAAGGCCGGCTGACGATCCGCAAACTCGAAACCGGGCTTTCGAACTGGGAATTCACCGAGGTGCGTTCGGGGCTCAGCGAAGGCGATCGCATCGTGCTCTCCGTCGAGCGCCAGGGACTGGTCGAAGGTGCGAAGGTCATCGCCGAGGGCGATGCCGGCGCCCGGAAATAGGAGCGCTGCCATGCCCTGCGGGTCATCTGTCTTCACGGCCTGCGCGCTCTTGCCGTTCTGGTGCCCTCGCTGTCCTCGCCGCCCTTGGCGGTTCGCTTCGTTGCCGACCAATGCGTAGAACATGATCTCGCTGAGAGCCATCGAGCGGATCTTCCAGGTCGGCGATCAGCAGGTACACGCGCTGTCCGGCATCGACCTTGAGATCGGCGCCGGGGAGTACCTGAGCCTTATGGGCCCGTCGGGCTCGGGCAAGTCCTCGCTGCTCAACATCATCGGCCTGCTCGACCGGCCCACGTCGGGTACTTACCGCCTGGACGGGCGCGAGGTCACCACGCTCTCGGACGAGGAACAGGCGCGCGTGCGGCGCGAAAAGATCGGCTTCGTCTTCCAGTTCTTTCACCTGGTGCCGCGGCTGACCGCCGCGCAAAACGTCGAACTGCCCATGATGCTGGGCGGCGTGCCCGCCCAGGAGCGCAGCCGCCGCGCGCAGGCGCTGCTCGAGGCCTACGGTCTGGGCAATCGCATGCACCACCGTCCCGACCAGCTCTCCGGCGGCCAGCGCCAGCGCGTGGCCATCGCGCGCGCCACCGTCATGCGCCCGGCGGTCGTGCTGGCCGATGAGCCGACCGGCAATCTGGACCGCACGTCCGGAAGGGAAGTCATCGAGATCCTGGAAAAGCTGCACGAGCAAGGCGTCACGCTGATCGTGGTGACCCACGATCCCGAACTCGGCGGCCGCGCGCAGCGGTGCCTGCGGATGGTGGACGGGCGCATCGCCTCCGACCGGCGCGCTCCCGAGGCACGGCAGCATCCCAGATGAAACTCGCCGACATCGTCGCCTTCGCCTGGGGCAGCCTGAAAGGCTCCCGCGCGCGCAGCGTCCTCATGGTGATCGCGATGGCAATCGGCGTGGGCGCGGTGGTCGTGCTTACCGCGCTGGGCGAAGGCGCGCGCCGTTACGTGGTGAGGGAATTCTCCTCGCTCGGTACGCATCTGATCATCGTGTTTCCGGGACGCACGGAAACCGGAGGCAACATGCCCGGCATGATGGTCGGGCGCTCGCCGCGCGATCTGACACTGGAGGACGCCCTGACACTGCTCAAGAGTCGTCATGTATCGAAGATCGCGCCGCTGAACATCGGAACGGCCCAGCTTTCCTGGGCGCAGCGCAGCCGGGAGGCGACCGTACTGGGCACCACGCACGAGTTCCTGGAAATCCGCGGCCTGAAGCTTGTGCAGGGCCGCTTTCTGCCCGGCGGCGATCCCATGCTCGCCGAGCCGGTGTGTGTGATCGGCATCAAGCTGCGCGCGGAGATGTTCGGGGCCGGCCCGGCGCTCGGGCAGTGGGTGCGCATCGGCGAGCGCCGCTATCGCGTGATCGGCGTGCTCGGCGCGCAGGGGCAGGCGCTCGGCTTCAACATCGACGAGATCGTCATCATTCCGGTGGCTTCGGCGCAACAGTTGTTCAATCAGGCCTCGCTGGTACGCATCCTGGTGGAGGCCAAGAGCCGCGAAGCGCTCGAAGCCGCACGCGACGACGTCAAGCGCATCCTCAAGGTGCGCCATGAAGGCGAGGAGGACGTGACCGTGGTAACCCAGGACGCGGTGCTGGCGACCTTCGACCGCATCCTGCGCACGCTCACCATGGCGGTGGGCGGGATCGCAGCCATCAGCCTGGCGGTGGCCGGCATTCTTATCATGAACGTGATGCTGATCGCGGTGTCCCAGCGCACGCGCGAAATCGGCCTGCTCAAGGCGGTGGGCGCTTCCGCGCCACAGATCCGCAGTCTGTTCTTCGCCGAAGCCATCGTGCTTTCCGCCATCGGCGCCACGGTCGGCTATGTGCTGGGCGAGGCCGGGATCGCCGCCATCGGGCAAATCTACCCGAAGTTCCCGGCCGCGGCGCCGCCGTGGGCGGTGGGTGCCGCGCTGGCGACCGCGGTCGCGACCGGGATCGTCTTCAGTCTCGCACCCGCGCGCCGGGCCGCGCAGCTCGACCCGGTAGCGGCCCTGGCCCGTCGATAGCCATGCATCCGGCCGATCTGTTGAAATTCACCTTCGGCTCGCTGAGGAGCCACCGCTTGCGCAGCTTCCTGACCGCGCTGGGCATCGCCGTGGGCATCGCGGCCGTCATCCTGCTCACCTCAATCGGGGAAGGGATCCATCAGTTCGTGCTGGCAGAGTTCTCGCAGTTCGGCACCAACGTGATCAGCGTCTCCCCCGGCAAGACCCGGACGCATGGGGCCTCGGTCGGCATCTTCGGCAGCGACCGGCCCCTCACCCTGGCCGATTCGGTCGCGCTCAAGCAGGTTGCGCACGTGATCTACTCCAACCCCGCGCTGCAGGGCAACGCGGAAGTCAGCGCGAACGCGCGCAGTCGGCGCGTGGTGGTCTACGGGGTCGGGCCCGAGTTTCCGGACACCCTCAATATCCGCGTGGCATCCGGCCGTTTTCTGCCGCACGACGACCTGGAGAACGCCCGCGCCTTCGCGGTGCTCGGCTCCAAGGTGCGCGACGAGCTGTTCGGAGACGCCAGCCCGCTGGGCACCCGGATCGAGATCGGTGGCAGCCGCTTTCGCGTGATCGGCGTCATGGAGTCCAAGGGGCAGGTGCTCGGCTTCGATCTCGACGACACGGTCTACATTCCCGCCGGGCGCGCGCTCGAACTGTTCAACCGCGAGGGGCTGATGGAGATCCACGTGGCGCACGCGCCGGGCGCGCCGGTGGACAAGGTGGTCGAGGGCATCCGCAAAGTGCTGCTGGCCCGCCACGGGCGGGAGGATTTCACCATCACGCCGCAGCAGCAGATGCTCGACGTGCTCTCCTCCGTGCTCAACGTGCTGACCTTCGCCGTCGGTGCGCTGGGCGGCATCTCGTTGCTGGTGGGCGGCGTGGGCATTCTCACGATCCTGACGATTTCCGTTGCGGAGCGCATTGCGGAGATCGGATTGCTGCGTGCGCTCGGCGCCCGCCGCGTCCAGGTGCTGGCGCTGTTCCTGGGAGAGGCGCTCTTGCTCTCGGCGATCGGCGGACTGCTCGGGTTGGGGCTCGGCATCGGCATCGCGCAACTGTTGCATGCGGCCTTCGACACGCTGCCGGTGCACACGCCGTGGAGCTTCGTGGTGCTGGCCGAGATGATCGCGGTCGGAATCGGGCTGGCCGCCGGCGTGGCACCGGCGACCCGCGCGGCGCGTCTCGACCCGGTCGAGGCGCTGCGCGCCGAGTGACCAGCCGCATCGACCTGGCTGCGACCGCGGACCGCGGACGCTACGCGCGCTGCGCGTCGAGATTCGGATTGCCGCTTCCGGCTTCGATCTGGCTCGCCGCCGGTTCGAGCTTCTTCCAGATGCAGCCCCCCCTGGAGGCCTTGTCGATGTCCTCGAGCCGTGCCCGGTGCAGATCCAGTTCCTCCGGCGTAGCGCGCACCACGATCAGCTCCACGTTGCGTGCACCCGCGGCAACCCGTGCCGCGGGTCCCGGACCCGAGACGACGTCCATCAGCAGGCTGTCCTGGCCGCGCGTGATCGCCAGGTAGACCTCCGCCAGCAGCCTGGCGTCGAGCAACGCGCCGTGCAGCGTGCGCGAAGAGTTGTCGATCGCATAACGCTCGCACAGGGCGTCCAGGGAGTTGCGCTTGCCCGGATGCAGATCCTTGGCCATGCGCAAGGTGTCCGTGATGGCATGGCAATACGCCTCGACGGGTTCTAGCTTGAGCAGCGCCAGCTCCGCGTTGAGAAAGGCGAGGTCGAACGCGGCGTTGTGAATGATCAGCTCGGCCCCGTCGATGAACTCAAGGAAGTCCCGGGCCACGTCGCGGAATCTGGGCTTGTCGGCGAGGAACTCGCCGGTGATGCCGTGCACCTGCAGCGCGCCGTCTTCGATCTCGCGCTCCGGGTTAAGGTAGCGGTGAAACACCTTGTCGGTGATGCGGCGATTGACGATTTCGACTGCGGCCAGCTCGATGATGCGATGGCCGAGCGCCGGATCGAGCCCGGTGGTCTCCGTGTCCAGCACGATCTGACGCATGTCAGGCCCGCATCACCACCGAGGCGACGCCGCGATTGGCGAGCGCGTCCGCGCGTTCGTTACCGTCGTGTCCGGAATGGCCGCGCACCCAGATCCATTCGACCTCATGACGGCTGACAAGGTCGTCGAGCCGCCTCCACAGGTCGGCGTTCTTGACCGGCTTCCTGTCGGCGGTGAGCCAGCCGCGCCGCTTCCAGTCGTGAATCCAGGCGCTGATCCCGTTCGCGACGTACTGTGAATCGGTGTGCAGCCTGACTTTCGACCGGCGCTTCAGCGCCGCCAGCGCTTCGATGACGGCGGTGAGCTCCATTCGGTTGTTGGTGGTCACCGGTTCGCCGCCGAACAGCTCCTTCTCGTGGCCATTCCAGCGCAGCAGCACACCCCAGCCGCCCGGTCCCGGGTTGCCTTTGCACGCGCCATCGGTAAAGGCATCGACCACGCCCCGGCTCATCTGGAGTCGCCGGCCACGCCGTTGTGCCTGGCGGCCCGCGCGTCGTCCGGATGGCTGTGCCGGTGCGGAATGGGCGCCAGCGCCTTTCTCTTCTCGCCGGCCGCCTTCCATTTGGGCGTGATCAGGCGCATTCCATGCACGCGCTTGATGGCGTGCAGGAAATAGACTCCGCCCGCGAAAGGCCACCAGCGATCGCCGGCCTTCTCCATGAAGCCGAAGCGCTGTCGCCACTTCTCGCTGGCGAGCGGCGGTACGTAGCAGGCCATCCGGCCAGCGGCGACCTCGAAGCCGAGCAGCGCCATCCAGTCCTTCAGCCGTGGCAGATTGATGAACTGCCCGCACCAGGGAAAGGCTGCGTCGCGCGCGGCCAGGCGCCGCACGCCCCACAGGCTCCAGGGATTGAATCCGGACACCACCACGTGGCCTTCGGGCATCAGAATGCGCGCCACTTCGCGCAGCACCTGATGCGGGTTGGAGCTGAACTCCAGCACGTGCGGCACCACTACCAGATCGATCACCCCGGTCTGTACCGGCAGCGCGCAGGGATCGCTCAGGAAGGCGGACGGTCCGGTCACGGCCGTACGCGCCCTGAAGGGCATCCGGTTGGCGCGCAGAAAATCGTGCTCGGGCAGCCCGAGCTGCAGCGCGTGGAAGCCGAATACGTCGGCGAGCTCCTGATCGAAGTAGCTCTGCTCGACCTGCAGAATATGCGCTCCGAGCGGCGTGGCGAGCCACTGCGAAAGACTGCCTTGTGCGGACGTCGTTGACATCGCTTGTCGCGGTGAGAAAGATACGGTCATGAGCGAGGCGGCGATCTCCGCAATCAGGGCATTCAGCGACAACTATATCTGGTGCATACGCCGGGATCGGCAGGCCGCCGTCGTCGATCCGGGAGACGCCGGGCCGGTGCTGACATATCTGCGTGCACACGGGCTCGAACTCACCGCGATCCTCTGTACACATCATCACGGCGATCACGTCGGCGGCAACGCGCGACTGCTGGCGCAGTATAACGTACCGGTCTACGGCCCGGCCGACGAGCCGATTCCGGGCGTAACACGCAGGCTGCGCGAAGGCGACGAGATCGTCGTGCCCGGGGTAGAGCTCCGGTTGCGGGTGCTCGACATCCCGGGGCACACCCGGGGACACATCGGCTATGCGGGCGCGGGCTTGCTGTTTTGCGGAGACACGCTTTTTTCCTGCGGCTGCGGCCGGCTGTTCGAAGGCACGCCCGCGCAGATGTACGCTTCCCTCTCCAAGCTCGCCGTCCTGCCCGAGCAGACGCGGGTGTACTGCGCGCACGAATACACGCTGTCGAACCTGCGCTTCGCCCGCGCCGTCGAACCGGACAACCCGGCGCTCGCAGAACGCGAGGCTACGGCGCGCGCGGCGCTCGAGCGCGGGGAACCCTCGTTGCCGTCCACCATCGCAATGGAGAAAGCCGCCAACCCTTTCCTGCGCACGGGTCTTGCAGCGCTCCGGGAATCTGCGAGCCGTCGTGCCGGTCGTAAGCTGGACGACCCGGTGGAGGTGTTCGCGGTGCTGCGGCAGTGGAAGGACAGCTTTTGACGGCCCGCGGGCGACAGGGTGCGCCCCCGGAGTTCGACCTTAGGGACCATATAAACAGTTACATCTAACGTATTGACGATACAAGAAGTTATGCTTTAGCATCGATATCGATTCCGGGCTCCGACGAGGAAAATGAAGAATACGATCGCCGCTTTCGTGCTCACCCTGTGTGTCTGCGGTGCCCGCGCCGAAGACCCTTTTTCTCCCCCCGATCCATCGCCACCGACAGCGTCCGATCCCGCTTCCTCGTTGACCGAGGCGGGCGAGGTGCCGGAGGATGGCAGCCCCCTCCTCGTTCAGCCGGCCCCGTCATCCGATCCGCCGGCAGCTGCCGAACCCTCGATCCCGGCGCCCGGCGCCGAAGAGGCGGCGGCGCGCAGTATCTGGGATCGCATTCGCGCCGGTTTCCGGATGGATGAAATCGAAAGTCCGCTCGTCGCCCGCCACGAGGCGTGGTATCTGAACCATCCGGATTACACGCAGCGCATGATCGAGCGCAGCCGGCTCTATCTGCACTTTATCGTCGAGGAAGTCGAAAAGCGCGGCATGCCCACCGAGATTGCGCTGCTTCCGATGATCGAAAGCGCGTACAACCCGAACGCCCACTCCCGGGCGCGGGCGTCGGGCATCTGGCAGTTCATTCCGTCCACCGGGCGCAAGTACGGCTTGCAGCAGGACTGGTGGTACGACGGGCGGCGCGACGTCATCGCCGCCACCCGCGCGGCACTGGACTACCTGGAGACGCTGCACGCGGAATTCCGGGACTGGAATCTTGCGCTCGCCGCTTACAACTGGGGAGAGAACGGCGTGCGGCGGGCGATCCTGCGCAATCGGGCCCTGCGCAAGCCCACGACCTATTACAGTCTGCGCATGCCGCGCGAGACGCGCAACTATCTGCCGAAGCTGCAGGCAGTGAAGAACATCGTGTCCAATCCCTCGGTGCTGAGCTTCGCCTTGCCCGAGATTCCGGATCAGCCCTATTTCACGGTGGTCAACGCCTCCGATCACATCGACGTCGAGGTCGCGGCGCAGCTTGCCGAGATGACGGTCGAAGAGTTCGTGGCGCTGAATCCCGGCTACAACCGCCCCGTAATCACCTCGAACGGCAGCCGCACGCTCGTTCTGCCGATCGACAAGGCCGGCGTCTTCCAGACCAATCTCCGGAGCTATGACGAGCCGCTGGTGAGCTGGCAGACCTACACGCTGAAAAAAGGCGATACCGTGGAGGAAGTCGCGCAGCGCTTCGAGATCAGCCCGGCGCGGCTGCGCGAGATCAACGGCATCACCGCCGGCCGGCCGGCGCGTCCCGGGCGCACTCTGCTGGTCCCGATGGTGGAAGGCTCGGAGGCGTCCAATCTGGCGGACACGTGGGACAATCCCGAATTCCAGTCGCCGGAGGATTACTACGGCACCCGCATCGTGCACCGCGTGCGCAAGGGCGAAACGCTGTCCACCATCGCGCGCAAGTACCGCGTCACGGTCGCCGCGCTCAAGGAATGGAACCACGTGCGCGGCACGGCGATTCGCGCCGGGCAGAAACTGGTGATCTATCGCGACCCGCGCATCCCGCAGGTTTCGAAGATGTTGCAGTAATCGCCGCTTCGGGCTGTTCCACGATCGAGAAGCGTAGGCTCGCGCAGGCCCGCGTCACTGCTCCTCCAAGTTCCGCGCCTTGCGCCTCTCACCTCACGCCGCACCCCTCACGCCTCACCGATAGAGGTGGCAATGCACCGTCCGGGTCGCCGACAGCGCCACCGGCTCGGGATAGTTGCGCCGGCAGGCGTCCATCGCGAGCGGGCAGCGTGGATGAAAGTGGCAGCCCGTGGGTGGCTGCAGCGGCGATGGAAGGTCGCCCGGCAGCCGGATTCGTTCCGGGCGATCCGATGCAGAAATCGCCGGCACGGCCGACAGCAGTGCCCGTGTGTAGGGATGCTTCGCATCGCCCAGTACCTCCTCCACCGTTCCGTGCTCGACGATGCGCCCGAGATACATGACCGCCACCTCGTGCGCCAGGAACTGCACGACCGAAACGTTGTGCGTGATGAACAGATAGGCGATGCCCAGCCGGTCCTGAAGCTCCTTGAGCAGATTGAGAATCTGCGCCTGCACGGACAGGTCCAGCGCGCTGGTCGGCTCATCGCACACGATGAGCCTCGGCTTGACGGCCAGGGCACGGGCGATCGCGATACGCTGGCGCTGGCCGCCGGAGAACTGGTGTGGATAGCGGAACTTCATGTCCGGCGTCAATCCGACCTGAGCGAGCAGTTCGTCGATGCGTGCCATCTGCTCCTCCTCGGCTACCGCGCGAAGCGCCCGCATGCCTTCCCGGATGATCTCCAGCACGCGCATCCGCGGGTTGAGGGAACTGTAGGGGTCCTGAAAGATGATCTGGAAATCCCTGCGCCGCGCGCGCAGCGCGCCACCACTCAGCGCCGCGAGATCCTTGCCCTCGAAGCGCACACTCCCGCCCTGGATCGGCAGCAGCCGCAACACGCCCTTGCCGACGGTGGTCTTGCCGCAGCCCGATTCGCCCACCAGCGCGAGCGTGCGGCCGCCGGGAATGGCAAACGACACGCCGTCGACCGCGCGCAGCCAGCCCACCGTGCGTCTGAGCAATCCCTTGCGGACCGGAAAATGCACCTTCAGTCCCGTGACTTCCAGCAGCGGTCTTCCGATCGAGGCTTCACCGCGCCCCTGTTCTTCGCGTGCGGCAACCGCCACCGCAGGGGCCGCCTCACCGGGGGCCGCGCTCGCACGTGCGCCTGGGGCCGAATACAGATGGCATCTGACCCCGCCGCCCGCCCCAAGGTCCGTCCAGCCCGGCGCCTCGGCGCGGCACAAGGCCCAGGCCCGATCGCAACGTTCGGCGAAGCGGCAGCCGGCGAATGGCCGCGTGAGCGCAGGCACGGCTCCGCGGATCGCCGCGAGGCGGCCTTTGCGCGCCTGGGGCCCGGGAATCGAAGCGAACAGCTTTCTTGAGTAGGGGTGCCGCGGATCGCGAAAGAACCGCTCCCGCGGCGCTTCCTCGACAATCTCGCCGGCGTACATGACGGCAACCCGGTGCGCGGTCTCGGCCACGACCCCGAGGTCGTGCGTGATCAGCAGCATCGACATCCCGAGCCGCTGCTGCAGCCCGCGCAACAGGTCGAGAACCTGCGCCTGAATGGTGACGTCGAGCGCGCTGGTGGGCTCGTCGGCGATCAGCAGGTCGGGTTCGCACGCCAGCGCGATCGCGATCATGATCCGCTGCTTCATGCCACCCGACAACTGGAACGGATAGTCGTGCCTGCGGCGGCGCGGGTCGGGGATGCCGACGGCGTCGAGCAGTTCCAGAACGCGCTGGTCAAGCAAATTCCCGCGCAGCGGCGTGTGGCGCTCCAGGACCTCGGCGACCTGCACGCCCACCGGCAGCACCGGATCGAGGCTCGCGCCCGGCTCCTGGAAGATCATGCCGATCCGCCGGCCACGAACCGCCCGCATCCGGTTCTCGGGCAGGCGTAGCAAATCGACCTCATCGAGCTTCACCGAGCCGGAGACGACCCGGCCAGCCTCGGGCAGGAGGCGAGCGATCGAAAGGGCCACGGTGGACTTGCCGCAGCCCGATTCTCCCAGCAAAGCGAACGTCTCGCCCCGCGTGATCGTGAACGAGACGCTGTCCACCGCGCGCACCACCTGGTCGGCGCTTTCGACCCAGGTGGCGAGGTCGCGAACTTCCAGCAGCGGCCGGCTCATGTCGCGACCGCCGGGCGCCTGCGAGGACGGGAAAGTGCGGGCAAACCGCCGCGCACCACCACACGCGGGTCGAACGCGTCGCGCACCGCGTCAGCGAACAGGTTGGCGGACAGCACCAGCAGCAGCATGAAGACGAACGCCGAGGCCAGGGACCACCACACCATAGGCTCGCGCGCCATTTCCAGCCGCGCCGCGTTGATCATCGTGCCGAAACTGATCGTAGTCGGGTCCACGCCGACACCTACGTAGGAAAGCACCGCTTCGGCCAGCACGAGCCCGGAGAAATCCATCACCACCGCGATCAGCACGATGTGCATCACGTTAGGCAGGATGTGGCGGGTGATGATGCGCCAGTGCGGTACCCCGAAGGCCCGCGCCGCCTGGATATATTCCATCTCCCGCAGCTTGAGGGTCTCGCCGCGCAGCAGCCGGCACAGGCCGGTCCAGCTCGTGACCCCCAGTACCAGGCACAGGAACAGCAGGCGCAGATCCTGGCGCTGCTGCACCGTTTCGAACAGACCCGGGTGGGTCTCCAGGTAGACCTGCATCACCAGAATCGTCGCCGCGATGAGCAGAACGCTCGGAATCGAATTGAGCGTCGTGTACAGATACTGAATGACGTCGTCGATCCAGCCCCGAAAATAGCCGGCCATGATGCCCAGCAGCAACGCCAACGGCAGCATCACCAGGGTCGTGAGCGTTCCGATCACCAGTCCGGTGCGGATGCTCTTCAGCGACAGATAGAGCACGTCCTGACCGACCTTGTCGGTGCCCAGCACGTGGTACTTCGCAGACAGCACCAGCATGGGCGCTGCGACCAGCAGAATGAATCCAGCGGCGATCAGCATCGCGCGCCAGGGCATCTCGGTTTCGCCGCGCCAGATCGCGTTCCAGCACGCGTGCCACGACTGCCCGAGCCTGGCGGCGCGCCAGGTCACTGCCACTCCAGTCAGAAGATTCCAGGCGAGCGCGGCGAGCGCGAGCCCGACGATCGTGCGCCGTGCGACATCGACCGCCCATTCGGCTTCCGGATCGGTCAGATGCGCACCTCCGTGCTTCAGGCGCGGAAAGATCCGCGCTTGCCGGCCGTCGGGCAGCTCGACGGTCTCTCGCGCGTAGAGCCGCGTGGCGAGCGGCGCCGAGTACGTGGTCTCCGGGCGGGTGCGCAGGTGCGCGAGCATCACGTCGAGGACACTCAAGGTGTCGACGGCGAAGTTCGCTTCCGAGCCTGGAAGTCGCGGCCGGAAATGCAGGGAGTCGAGCAGCCCGATCGCCACGAAGACCGCCAGCACGACGGCCGAGACCATGCCCATCGGACTGCGGGCCACCTTGCGCCAGGGTTCGCGCAAGTGCTCGCGCCGGCGCATCTGCCAGGCGAGCGCGCAGACCGCGGCCACGAGCAGGAAGATCAGCGCATCGGTCCACAGGACGACCGGCTTGAACGGCATGGCTAGTCCAGGCGCACGCGGGGATCGACCCAGGTGTAGGAAACGTCCGTGAGGATCAGGCCCAGCACGTAGAGCACGGCGCCCAGAAACACCATGGCGCGCACCACGGAGTAATCCTGGTTGTTGATCGCCTCGATCGTGTAGCTGCCCAGTCCCGGCACGGCGAAGAAGGACTCCATCAGCAGGCTGCCCAGGAACAGCAGCGGAATCACCACGACGACCCCGGTCAGGATCGGGATCAACGCGTTGCGCAGCACGTGACCGACCAGCACCTGCGCCTCGCTCAGCCCTTTCGCGCGCGCGGTGCGCACGTAGTCCTTGCCGATCTCCTCGAGGAAGATGGTGCGGTACCAGCGCGTGCTCGAACCGATGCCGCCGATCACGCCGATTGCCACGGGCAGTGCCACGAAACGCCAGGCGTTCAGACCGTCCGCGTAGCCGGAGATCGGGACCAGGTTCCACAGTTTCGCGACCAGGTACTGCCCGCCGATGATGTAGAACAGTCCCGAGACCGACATGGCGATGACGCAGAGCACGACGCCGGCGAAGTCGACGCAGGTGGCGCGGAACAGCGCCAGGATCAGCGCAAAGGTCACGTAACAGGCGAGCCCCAGCACGAAAGTCGGAATGGCGATCGCCAAGCTCGGCCCCATGCGGATGCGGATTTCCTGCCCGATGTCGCGGCCGTCGTCCGCCTTGCCGAAATCGAGCGCGAACATCGACGCCGACTTGGTGAAGAAGATCGTGTCGGTGAACTTGTCGAGCCCGGTGGCCTGCGGATTGTAGAAGCGCGGCTTGTCGTAGCCCTTGTCGCGCTTCCATTTGTCGATCGCTTCCTGGGTCACGCGCTTCTCGCCCAGGGCAAGCCGTGCCATGTCGTCCGGCGTGTTGACGTAGAAGAACAGCACGAAGGTGATCAGGTTGACGCCGACGAGAATCGGAAGCGCGTAAAGCAGGCGGCGCACCACGTAGCTCAGCATCAGCCGGCCTCCTGCGGCAGGGCCGCGCTGTGTTCCCTGCGCCGCCAGGCCCGCCAGCCGGGGATCAGCACCGCGAGCGCGATCAAGCCCACGAGAAGCAGCGGCCACAACACCGGCGCATTCCACCGCGCGCGCATGGCTTCGCGCAGTGCGGGATCGACGCGGAGGTATTTCAGGCCGTTGTTGGCCATCTTGTTCGGCTTGCGGTTGTAGACCCAGCCGTGGGCGAGCGAGTAATCGGCGGGATGGAAACCGAACGCCCAGGGCGCGTCGAAGCGCAGGATCTCGATCATGCGGTCGATGATGGCCTGTCGCTGGGGGCCGTTTTCCATGTTGCGCATCTGCTCGAACAGCGCGTCGAATCGGGGATTGGAGTAGTTGGCTGCATTCTCTCCGCTGTTCTGCGCGCGCGATTGCGGCCCGTGAAAGAGAAAGAGGAAGTTTTCCGGATCCGGGTAATCCGCGTTCCATCCCAGTAGAAACACCTGCGTGGTGCCCTTGCGCAGCTTTTCCTGGAAGCGGTTGAAGTCGGTATTGCGCACCACCAGCTGCAGGTTGATCTTCTGGAACTGCTTGATGAGCCAGTCGGCCCGCGCCTTGCCTTCCGGACCCACCAAATAGGTGTCGAAGTTGATCACCAGCGGCCGACCGGTGGCGGAGTCGATGCCTTCGGGATAGCCGGCCTCGGCGAGCAGCCTCCTGGCGTGTTCCACCGGCTTGCGCCGCGGTCTGCCGTCCACCCAGTCGTAGACATGGCGGTTGATCCCCCTTTCACCCGATTGGTAGCCGAAGATTCCGGGTGGAATCGGCCCGTGCGCGGTTACGCCGCGGCCGTTGCGGAAGATCGACACGAACTCCTCGATGTCGAGCGCCACCGAAACGGCATGGCGCAGCTTTCGCGCCCGTTCGGAGGCGCCGCCGACAGTGGGGTCGAGCATGTTGAACCCGATGTAGATCGTCGAGGGCGAAACCGCGGTCTGCAGCCGGATGTTCCTCGCGCGCATCTGCTCGGTGAGCTGGACCTCGCCGCCCGGGCCGAACGCAATCGTCTGGTCGAAACTGTCGGAACTGATGCCGGAAATGTCGTAATAGCCCTGCAGGAACTTGTTCCAGTAGGGGATGCTCTCCTTCTCCAGCGCGAACACGATCTTGTCGAGGAACGGCATCGGTTTGCCGGCATCTTGGAGCAGGCCGGCTGCGACATCCTGCGCCTCCCCTTCCGAAGGATACGGCTCGCCGGAGAAGTTCGGGTTGCGCTCCATGATCATGACCCGGTTCGGGTTGTTCATCGTGAGCATGAACGGGCCGCTGCCTACCGGATACCAGTCCAGGGAGAGATTCGCCGCCATTCCAGGCTGGCGATAGAAGCGCTCGGCCTCCGCGGGCACCGGCGCGAAGAACGGCATCGCGAGCCAGTAGAGGAACTGCGGGTACTTGCCGCGAATCCTGATCTCGTAGCGCCGGCGGTCGATCACCCGCACGCCTTCGATATCGAAGCGGTCGAGGTCCAGATAGGCGTCGCGCGGCACGTCAGCGGCGGCGCGCTGCAGCGCTTGCGCGTACTCTTTCAGCCCGACGATGTACTCGCTCATCAGGCCGAAGATCGGCGAGTGCAGCCAGGGATGAGCCAGGCGCTTGATCTGATAGACGTAGTCGCGTGCTTCGACTTCGCGCGTGCCTGTGAGAGAAAACTCCGGCAGGTCCCTGTAACGGGCGAGTGCTTCCCGGCTCAACCCGATATAGGCGGGACTGCCCTGCGCCGTCCTGGCGAACGCCGGATGGGGCTGATAGCGCATGCCGGGCTTGAGTTCGATCTCGTACAGCGTGTAGGCCACCTGCGCGGCAGGTGCACCGTCCGGCAGCCGGCGGCCGCTGGCGTCGAAGTATCGGGGTAGCGGCATGCGCGCGGCGCCGAGCGGGATCAGCTCGTAGGGTCGCCGCAGCCAGTGATATTGCAGCGGCGGCATATAGATCTGGGCCGTGAAGACCGCTTCGTTCTCCACGTAGGACTGCACCGGATCGAGATGCTTGGGACGCTCGGTGAAGGCGGAGTAAAGAATGTTCTGACCACGCTGCTCCGCCGGATAGGGATGGTTCCACGGACCTCCGCAGCCCGCGCCCAGCAGCACCACCAGGCCGGCCGCGACGGTGTGTTTGAGCCCCATGCGGATCAGTGTAGCGGAAACGCCGGTCGTGGCCTGCGCCCCGCTTGACCGGTCGGCCGTTGCTCGTTGGCTATAATCCGCGCTTTCTCAGCGAGGAGGCGAAATGGGGTTCCTGGCCAACAAGAAGATCCTGATCACGGGGATGCTCAGCAATCGCTCGATCGCCTACGGAATTGCCAGGGCCGCGCATCGGGAAGGCGCGCAACTCGCCTTCAGCTATCAGGGAGAGAAGATCAGGGAGCGGGTCGTCGAGCTGGCCGCGGAGTTCGGCACCGATCTGGTGCTGCCCTGCGACGTGGCGAGCGACGAGGAGATCGCGGCGCTGTTCGCTTCCCTGGGCCGGCGCTGGGACGGCCTGGACGGTCTGGTCCACTCGATCGCCTTCGCTCCGCGCGAAGCCTTGTCCGGTGACTACATCGACACGATCGCGCGCGAAGCCTTCCGCATCGCGCACGACGTCAGTTCCTACAGTTTGGGCGCTCTGGCGAAAGCTGCGCTGCCGATGATGAGCGCAGGCAACGGCGCATTGCTCACACTCACCTATCTCGGCGCGCAGCGTGCGTTCATCAACTACAACGTGATGGGCCTGGCCAAGGCCAGCCTCGAAGCCAACGTGCGTTATCTGGCGCAGAGCTTGGGCCCGCGCGGGATCCGGGTCAACGCCATCTCCGCCGGCCCGATCAAGACGCTCGCGGCCGCCGGCATCGGCAGCTTCGGCAAGTTGCTGTCGTTCAGCGAGAAACAATCGCCACTGCGGCGCAACGTCACGATTGACGAAGTAGGCAACGTCGCGGCGTTCCTGCTCTCCGATCTGGCGAGCGGCATCACCGGGGAGATCACCTTCGTGGACGCCGGGTTCAACATCACCGGCGTGGCGGCGGTGGAATAGCACCGGGCGGGGCCGTCAGGCGCTGCGCTCGCCGGTCTCGCGGCTGGCGCTTACCGCGGGGGCGGTTGCAGCTTGGACTTGTCGATGCGGATCTTGGCGCCTTCGCGCATGCTGGCGACCAGCGCTGCGAACTGTTGCTGGGCGGCAAGCTGAGCGATCTGGTTACCCGCCGCCTTGATCTGGTCGGGATTCACGCTCTGCACGTCCTGCACCTTGCTGACCCTATAGATGACGAACCGGCCGTCGGAAGCGGCGACGCCCACATAAGCGGGCAGCTTGGACGCGTCCGCACCGAAGACCGCCCGCATGCCTTCCGGATGCAGCCCCTGCGGGCGCTGCAAGGTCACGGTCACTGGCGCGGACCAGCGAACGTCGACCGGCTGCCCCTTCTGCAGCTTCTCGAGCACGTCCCGCCCTTCTTTTTCGGCCCGTTCGGCCGCGCGCCGATCGCGCAGATGCTCCAGGATGTCCGCCTTCACCTGCTCGAACGGCAACGTGCTCTCGGGGGCGTGCTCCACGACCCGCGCGGAGACCAGCTGGTTGGACTGGACTTCGATCGCCTCGGTGTTGCGCCTGTTGGCGATCGATTCCTGGGAAAAGACCTGCTCCAGCAGCCGCGGATTGTTGAACAGCGCATTGGCGTTGGCTCCGGACTTGCCGATCCAATCCGTCTTCTGGATCGTGAGCTTGAACGCCTCGGCCACCGGCTGCAGGCTCTCGTACTGCTCGTAGACCATGTCGCCGAAGCGTTGTGCGGCCTCGGTGAACGCGCGTTGCATGCGTTCCTTGCGCACCTCCTCGAGCAGTTGCGCCCTGACCTTGTCGAACGGCGTGGTCACCGTAGGCTTGACGCCGTCCAGGCGGATGATGTGGTAGCCGTACTGGGTCTCTACCGGACCGCGGATCTCGCCCGGCTTCATGCTGAACACGGCGTCGTCGAAGGGCTTGACCATGAATCCGCGTTCGAATTCGCCGAGCGCTCCACCCTGTTCGGCGGAGCCCGGGTCCTGGGAAAACTTGCGGGCGAGTTCGGCAAAGCGCGAGGGCGACGCCCGCAGCTGGCTCAACACGTCCTCGGCCTGCGCCCGGGCTTTTGCCTTCTCCTCCTCGGTCGCGCTGCTCCCGGCCGCGAACAGGATGTGGCTTGCGCTGCGCTTCTCCGGCGTCTGGAACTGGCTCAGTCTGCTCTGATAGGCTTGGTGCAGCTCCTCTTCCGACACCGTCACGCTCCGGGCCGCCGCTTCCGGGGTGAGCACGACGTATTCCAGCTTGACCCGCTCGGGCACGCGAAACTCGGCGCTGTGCTCTTCGTAGTACTTCTTCGCCTCCGCCTCGGTGACCTTCGCCTGATCGCGATACCGGCTCGGCTCGAACAGCGCCTGGCTGACCTCGCGTTGCTGCTCGCGCAGTCGCACCAAGTACTCGACCACCGCATCGGGAACGAACGCCGTCCCGGCATAGACCGATTGCAGACGGGACAAAAGCACGTCCTGGCGCAGCTGATTCTCGAACATGAGTGGCGTCATTCCCTGCGCGCGCAACAGCCGCTGATAGCGCTCCGGCGAGAATTTCCCGTTCTCGTCCCGGAACGCTTCGATGCCGGCGATGATCGTCTGCAGCTCGGTGTCCGAGACCGCCATGCCCGCGCCGGCGGCTTGCGCCAGCATCACCCGGCGCTGAATCAGATCTTCGAGCACCGCTTCCTTGAATTCGGGGCTGTCGAGCTGTGCGGCGAGCTGGGGATTCTCGCGCACCGCGTCTCTCATGCGGTCCTGTGCCTGGCGTAAGGCCATGCCGAACTCCTGTTCGGAGATGCGGGTCTTTCCGACGCTGGCGATCCCGCTTCCCGCGCTGCTGTCGCGGAAGTAGAAATCGATCCCGAAGAAGGCGAACGGAGGAATGATGAGGACGCACAGCACGACCATGATCAGGCGCTTGTGCTTGGATACCAGTTCGAACATGGCTGGATTCGCTCAAGTCTGCGGCCGCCGTGCGGGCGCGCAGCGATAACAAAACTCGTGCAAACAAAAAAGGCGAACTCTCGTTCGCCTTTCGTGGGTCTGGCGGAGTGGACGGGACTCGAACCCGCGACCCCCGGCGTGACAGGCCGGTATTCTAACCGACTGAACTACCACTCCCGAAAACCGATATCTGGTGGGTGCTGAGAGGTTCGAACTCCCGACATTCGCCTTGTAAGGGCGACGCTCTACCAACTGAGCTAAGCACCCGCCGCTCCCCGAGGAGCAGCAATCGGCTGCTTCAGTGTAGCTGGCGTCCCTTGCCGAACCGCTCGCTGCCCCCGAGACGGAAAGCGCATCAGTTTACTGCATCCTTCAGCGCTTTTCCAGGTCGGAACTTGGGGACCTTGGCTGCCTTTATCTTGATGACGGCGCCGGTGCGCGGATTGCGACCGCTGCGCGCGGCGCGTTTGCCGACATAGAACGTGCCGAAACCGACCAACGTGACCATGCCGCCTTTTCGCAATGTGTTCCGGATGGCGGCCACTGCGCTGTCGAGTGCACGCTCCGCAGCCGCCTTTGAGATATCGGCCGATTTGGCGATCGACTCGATGAGTTCGAGCTTGTTCACGAACTTTCCCCTTTCTTTGTTTATGGATGGAGGACTTGCGGATGCGATTGCGGGAGCGGCGCTTGTGATCGTGGTTATAGGTGCGCGACCCGTGCGACTTTATAACAAGGCAAAAATTCCGGTGTCAAGACGAGGTCCTGAAACAAGAAAGGCGGTCGGGAAGCCCGCCGCCTTCTGCCGACGCCGTGCTCTCAGTGCTTGATCGCGCGGGTCGTCGCCGGCGTCGTCTCGATGGGCGGAATCGCCACCGGCTCGGTCTTCTCCGGCAGCGGCTCGGGTTGACGCTCGAGGGAAAGCTCGAGCACCTGGTCGATCCACTTCACCGGGTGGATGTCCAGGCGGTTCTTGATGTTGTCCGGGATCTCCGCCAGGTCCTTGACGTTCTCCTCCGGGATCAGCACGGTCTTGATGCCGCCGCGGTGCGCTGCCAGCAGCTTCTCCTTCAGCCCGCCGATCGCCAGCACCTCACCGCGCAACGTGATCTCGCCCGTCATCGCGACGTCGGCACGCACGGGTATCCCCGTCAGGGCGGATACCAGTGCGGTGGTCATCGCAATACCGGCCGAGGGTCCGTCCTTGGGCGTGGCGCCCTCGGGCACGTGAACGTGGATGTCGCTCTTCTCGAAGCAGTCGTCCTTGATGCCCAGCCTCGCGGCCCGGGCCCGCACGACCGAGCGCGCCGCTTCCACCGACTCCTTCATGACGTCGCCCAATGAGCCGGTGCGGTGGATGTTGCCCTTGCCCGGCATGACGACCGCCTCGATCGTGAGCAGCTCGCCGCCGACCTCGGTCCATGCCAGTCCCGTGACCTGGCCGACCTGGTTGGTCTTCTCCGCGATCCCGTAGGTATAGCGCCGGACCCCCAGATACTTGTCCAGATTGCGCGCGGTGACCACGACCTTCTCGTCGCGCTTCTTCATCAGCAGCGCCTTGACGACCTTGCGGCAGATCTTGGAGATCTCGCGTTCCAGTCCGCGCACCCCGGCTTCACGGGTGTAATAGCGGATGATGTCGCGAATCGCGCTCTCCGAAATCGAAAGCTCGTTCTGCTTCAGCCCGTTGTTCTTCATCTGCTTGGGCAGCAGGTAGCGCACGGCGATGTTGACCTTCTCGTCCTCGGTGTATCCGGACAGGCGGATCACTTCCATGCGGTCGAGCAGAGGCGCAGGGATGTTCATCGTGTTCGCGGTGGCCACGAACATCACGTCGGACAGATCGTATTCGACCTCGACGTAGTGATCGACGAACTTGTCGTTCTGCTCGGGATCGAGCACTTCCAGCAGCGCCGAAGCCGGATCGCCGCGGAAGTCCATCCCCATCTTGTCGACTTCGTCGAACAGGAACAGCGGGTTGCGCACGCCGACCTTGATCATGTTCTGCAGGATCTTGCCCGGCATCGAGCCGATGTAGGTGCGTCGGTGGCCGCGGATTTCCGCCTCGTCGCGCACGCCGCCGAGCGACATGCGCACGAACTTGCGATTCGTGGCGCGCGCGATCGACTGGCCGAGCGAGGTCTTGCCCACCCCCGGCGGACCGACGAGACACAGGATCGGCGCCTTCACCTTGTCGACGCGCTGCTGCACGGCCAGGTACTCGACGATGCGCTCCTTGACCTTTTCCAGTCCGTAATGATCGGCATCGAGGATCTCCTGCGCCCTGCCCAGATCGGTACTGATCTTGCTTCGCTTCTTCCAGGGCAGACTGATCAGGGTCTCCACGTAGTTGCGCACCACGGTGGCTTCCGCGGACATCGGCGACATCAGGCGCAGCTTCTTCAATTCGGCTTCGGCTTTCTGGCGTGCCTCCTTCGGCATGTGCGCGGCCTTGATGCGCTTTTCCATTTCGTCGAGGTCCGCGCCCTCCTCCAGGTCGCCCAGTTCCTTCTGGATCGCCTTGACCTGCTCGTTGAGGTAGTACTCGCGCTGACTCTTCTCCATCTGGCGCTTGACGCGCCCGCGGATCCGTCGCTCGACCTGAAGGATGTCGAGCTCCGCTTCCAGCAGCGAAAGCAGGTGCTCGAGGCGCTTCTTGATGTCAGCCATTTCCAGCACGGCCTGCTTTTGCTCCAATTTCAGCGGCAGATGCGCGGCTACGGTGTCGGCCAGACGCCCCGGTTCGTCGATCCCGGAAAGCGAGGTCAGTATCTCCGGCGGGATCTTCTTGTTCAGCTTCACGTACTGGTCGAACTGCGAGAGCATCGCGCGCCGCATCGCCTCGACTTCGGTGGATTCCACCGCTTCGACCGGCACGATGCCGGCATCGGCCGAGAAGTGCGTGCGCTCGTCGTGCACCTGCGCGATACGCGCGCGCTGCACCCCCTCCACCAGCACCTTCACGGTGCCGTCCGGAAGCTTGAGCATCTGCAGGATGTTGGCCACGCTGCCGATACCGTAGAGATCATCGGCGGAGGGCTCGTCCTTCGCGGCGGATTTCTGCGCGACCAGCAGAATGTGCTTGCCGGCCTCCATGGCCAATTCCAGCGCCTTGATCGACTTCGGGCGCCCGACGAACAGCGGGATCACCATGTGCGGAAAGACGACCACGTCGCGCAAAGGCAGCAACGGGTAGTTGACCGCGTTTTCAATGCTATGGACTGTTTCAGTCATTCGGCACCTGAGCGTTGCGAATCAGACTTCGGTTCGGGATCGCGCCGCGCAGCGTCTTTTGCACGGCCCCGGCGGACTCATCAGGCGGAGCCCGCGACCTTCGGCTGATCCGAGTAAATGAGAATCGGTTTGGCGTCGCCGTCGATCATGCCGTCGTCGATGACGACCTTCTCCACGTTCGCCATCGACGGCAGGTCGTACATGATGTCGAGCAGCACGTGTTCCATGATCGAACGCAACCCCCGGGCGCCGGTGCGGCGGGCGAGCGCCTTCCTCGCCACCGCCCTCAACGCTTCGGGGCGCACCTCGAGCTGCACGCCCTCCATGGCGAACATCTTCTGATACTGCTTGAGCAGCGCGTTTTTCGGCTCCGTCAGAATTTGGATCAGCGCCGACTCGTCGAGTTCGTCCAGCGTAGCGACTACCGGCAGGCGGCCGACGAACTCCGGGATCAGGCCGTACTTGATGAGGTCTTCCGGCTCGACTTCCTTCAGGACTTCGCCGATGTCCTTGCGGCTGTCCTTGCCGCGGACCTCGGCGCCGAAGCCGATCCCGCTCTTGTCCGAGCGCTGCCGGATCACCTTGTCCAGGCCGTCGAACGCACCCCCGCACACGAACAGGATGTTGGTGGTATCGACCTGCACGAACTCCTGATTGGGATGCTTGCGCCCGCCCTGCGGGGGGACGGAGGCGATGGTGCCCTCGATCAGCTTGAGCAGCGCCTGCTGCACGCCTTCCCCGGAGACGTCGCGCGTGATCGAGGGGTTGTCGGACTTGCGGGAGATCTTGTCGATCTCGTCGATGTAAACGATCCCGCGCTGCGCCTTCTCGACGTCGTAGTCGCATTTCTGCAGCAGCTTCTGGATGATGTTCTCGACGTCCTCTCCGACGTAGCCCGCTTCGGTCAGCGTGGTCGCGTCGGCCATCACGAAGGGCACGTTCAGCAGCCGCGCCAGAGTCTGCGCCAGCAAAGTCTTCCCGGACCCGGTCGGTCCGATCAGCAGGATGTTCGACTTGGCCAGCTCGACATCGTCCTTCTTCTGGACGGTCTTGAGCCGCTTGTAGTGGTTGTAGACCGCGACCGAAAGAATCTTCTTGGCGGTGTCCTGGCCGATCACGTACTGATCGAGAATCGCGCGGATCTCATGCGGCACCGGCAGGTCGGACTTCGCGCCCTTGCCCGGCGCTTCGGCGTGGCTTTCTTCGCGGATGATGTCGTTGCACAGCTCGATGCATTCGTCGCAAATGAACACCGAGGGACCGGCGATCAGCTTGCGCACCTCATGCTGGCTCTTGCCGCAGAAGGAGCAGTAGAGAAGCTTCTCGCCGCCGGGTTTATCTGACATACGCGCCTTTCGCCTTGCGTGCCAAGAGAACTAGGACACCGGGACGGCCACAAGTTCCGCCCCGGTCCGGCCCATGCCGCCGGCCCCATCCCGAGCCGTCCGCAAGGCTTTCGGGATTCTCAAGCCGGCACGCCGGTCTCGGTACGGCTGACCAGAACCCTGTCCACCAGCCCGTACTTTACCGACTCTTCCGCGCTGAGGAAATTGTCCCGGTCCGTATCGCGCTCGATGGTCTTGACGTCCTGCCCGGTATGCTTGGCCATCAGCTCGTTGAGCCGCGCG
Organism: Burkholderiales bacterium; assembly: GCA_035560005.1. NCBI lineage: Bacteria > Pseudomonadati > Pseudomonadota > Betaproteobacteria > Burkholderiales > Burkholderiales bacterium. The sequence goes on from DATMAN010000071.1 coordinate 29,418, forward strand.
CGCAGGTAGAGAATTTCCCGCGCGTGAATCTCGACATCCGAAGCCTGTCCCTGAAAAGCGCCCATCGGCTGGTGAATCATGATCCGCGAGTTGGGCAGGGCGAAGCGCTTGCCCTTGGAGCCCGCCGCAAGCAGGAACGCCCCCATGCTGGCCGCCTGGCCGATGCACAGGGTGCTCACGTCGGGCTTGATGAACTGCATGGTGTCGTAGATCGCCATGCCGGCCGACACCGATCCGCCCGGCGAGTTGATGTAGAACGAAATGTCCTTCTCCGGATTCTCCGACTCGAGAAACAGCAGCTGCGCCACGATCAGGTTCGCCGTCATTTCGGTCACGGGACCCACGAGAAAGACCACGCGCTCTTTCAGCAGCCGGGAGTAGATGTCGTAGGCGCGTTCGCCCCGCCCGCTTTGCTCGATCACCATCGGGATGAGGCCCAATCCGCGGGGCTCCCAGCCCAGATCCTGATACCTGCTCATGTTGCACTTCCCATCAGATCGTCAAAGTCTATCGTCTTGTCGACGACTTGCGCTTGCCCCAGCACCCACTGGACGACGTTGTCCTCCAGCACCATGGACTCGATCTCCCGAATCCGGTCCGGCTGCTGATAGTACCAGCGCACCACCTCTTCGGGCTTCTCGTAGCTCTTGGCCAGCTCCTCGATCACCGCCCTCACCTGCTCCGGTCGCGCCTCCAGCTTGTGCGAACGCACCAGTTCGGCGACGATCAGCCCGAGTTGCACCCTGCGCCTGCCCTCGGCTTCGAAGGCTTCTCGGGGCAACGGCACCTGTTCGGGCTTCAGACCGCGCGCCTGCAAATCCCGGCGCATGCCATGCATCAGCCGCTCGATCTCCAGGTCCACCAGCGCCCTGGGTAGTTCCACCCGCACGTTCTCGACCAGGGATTTCATCACCTGGTCCTTGAGCCGCGCGGAGGTGCGCCGCTTGACCTCGCGCTCCAGATTGGCCTTCACCTCCTCGCGCATCTTCGCGAGATCCCCGCTTTCGATTCCGAGGGCCCGCGCGAAAGCGGCGTCCAAGGCCGGCATCCTCGCGGCGCTCACTTCCGTGACCTTGACCTCGAAGCGCGCGGTCTTGCCCGCTGCTTCCTTGCGGTGGTAGTCGTCGGGAAAGCGCAGCTCGAAGCTCGTCGACTCGCCCGCCCGCAGTCCGATGACGTTTCTCTCGAAATCGGGCAGCAGACGACCTTCGCCGAGCACGGCGTACTGATCCTGCGCGCTGCCGCCTTCGAAGGGCGCTCCGTCGATCGTCCCCTGATAATCCATCCGGATCCGGTCACCGCTGGCGGCGGCGGCGTCGGTCGGCTCGTACACGGTGCGCTGCTTGCGCAGGATCTCGATCGTCTTGTCGATCTGCGCCTCGCCGATGGACACGACCGGACGCTCGATCGTCAGGCTGCCCAGGTTGCCCACGACGACTTCCGGGTAGACCTCAAAGGTCGCCGTATACTCGACCTTGCCGGCCGTCCCGTCCGCAGACTTCAGCTCGATGCGGGGGAACCCCGCCACGCGCAGCTTGTTCTCGCGGACCGCTTCGCCGAAAGTCTTCTGCACCGCATCGCCGAGCACCTCCTGCCGCACCTGCCCGCCGAACTGCTGCTCGACGATGCGCAGCGGCACTTTGCCCGGACGGAAGCCATGGACCTTCACGGTTCTGGCGAGTTGCTTGAGACGGGATTCGACCTCGGCGTTGACCTCCGCGAGCGGGAAGGTCACTGACAGGCGTCGCTCGAGCGGGCTCAGCGTTTCGAGGCTAGCTTGCATTTACCCTGGCTTCTCTGGTGATATTGTGGCGAAATTGGCAGTCGCGCCCGCAGTCGCGGCTCTGGTGCGAAAGGAGAGACTCGAACTCTCACGCCTTCCGGCGCCAGAACCTAAATCTGGTGCGTCTACCAATTCCGCCACTTTCGCGACGAACGCATTTTAATATAATCGCCCCCCGCGCCGCCACCCGAGCGCGCTGCCGCGAGCCGCATCCCTCGCCGTTTTCTCCACCTTCGACTCGCACCCGGCGACCATGGGCATCCGACATTACGAGAATTTTCCGGTCGCCTCCCTGCTGCTGCCCGGACGGCTGCGTCGACCGGTAGAAACCATCTACGCCTTCGCGCGCAGCGCGGACGACTTCGCTGACGAGGGCGGCTGGACCGACGCGCAACGCCTCGCGTGGCTCGACCAGTACGCCGCCGAGTTGGACCGGCTTCAGTCGGGCGCAGCGCCCGGATCACCGCTGTTCGAGGCGCTCGCTGCGGTGGTTGCCCGTTACGCGCTGCCCCTGCAGCCGTTTCGCGACCTGTTATCGGCCTTTGCGCAGGACGTGACCAAGAAGCGCTATGCCAGTTTCGCAGAGCTCGCCGACTACTGCCGGCGATCGGCCAATCCGATCGGACGCTTGTTGCTGCATCTGTTCGGCTGCGCCGACGCGGACAACATCGCCAATTCGGACCGGATCTGTACCGCGTTGCAGCTGATCAACTTTCTGCAGGATGTTCCAGTCGATTTCGCCAAGGGCCGCATCTACCTGCCCCTCGACGAGCTGCATCGCTTTGGCGTGTCCGAGGATCAGATCGCGCGTGGCGATACTGGCGGCGCATGGCGCGACCTCATGGCCTATCAGGCCAAGCGCGCGCGAGCCCTCCTCGATCGGGGCGCCGCGCTCGGCCGAGCGCTGCCCGGCAGAGTCGGCCTGGAGCTGCGCATGATCGTCATGGGCGGTCGCCGCATCCTGGACAAGCTGCAGGCGGCCGATGGCGACGTGTTCCGGCGACGGCCGGTGCTCACGGCCCCGGACTGGGCATACATGTTCTGGCGCGCGCTGACATGACACCGGACGAGTATTGCCAGCAACGCGCGGCCGGCAGCGGATCCAGTTTCTACTACAGCTTCCTCTTCCTGCCGCCGGAGCAAAGGCGCGCCATTACCGCCCTGTACGCCTTTTGCCGCGAGGTCGACGACGTCGTCGACGACTGCAGCGATCCCGGCGTGGCGCGAATGAAGCTCGCCTGGTGGCGCACCGAGATCGCAGCGAGCTTCGCCGGTGACCCGCAGCACCCCGTGGCACGGGCCCTCGCCCGGGTGGTCAAGCAATACCATCTCCCGCAGGACTATTTCCACGACATCATCGATGGAATGGAAATGGACCTGGAACGCAACCGCTATGCGAGCTTCGAAGCCCTGGACGGTTATTGCTACAAGGTGGCCGGGGTGGTCGGGCTGATGGCCGCAGAGGTTTTCGGCTATCGAAGCGCCTCGACTCTCGATTACGCCAGGACGCTGGGCACCGCGTTTCAGCTGACCAACATCATCCGCGATGTCGGCGAGGACGCCCGCCGCGACCGCATCTACCTGCCCACCGAGGATCTCGACCGCTTCGGCGTCGCCGCGACGGACGTCCTGTCCTTGCGCGAAACCGATGCGTTCCGCGCCCTGATCGCCTTCGAGATCCGGCGCGCAAGGGCCCATTACGAACGGGCCTTGGCTCTGCTCGCGCCTCAAGACCGCCGCAGCCAGCGCGCCGGACTGGTCATGGCCGCGATCTACCGCACGCTCCTCGACGAGATCGAGGCCGACGGCTGTCGCGTGCTGTCCACGCGCGTGAGCCTCACGCCGTTGCGAAAGCTCTGGATTGCCTGGAGAACATGGCTGACCGCGTAGGTCTGGCGAGGCGCGGGGTATGAGACAAGAGCGCGCGCGCGTTGCCGTCATCGGCGGCGGATGGGCCGGCATGGCAAGCGCCGCAGAGCTGGCCGCCGCGGGAATCCGAGTCGTGGTGTTCGAAGCCGCCAAGGTGCTGGGCGGACGAGCTCGCCGAGTCGAGATCGATGGGGTTCGGCTCGACAACGGCCTGCATGTGCTGCTCGGCGCATACCGCGAGACCTTGCGCCTGATCGAGCAAGTGCGTCCGGCGAACGAAACGGCGGGACTGCGCCGCCTTCCGCTGACGCTGCGAATCGAGCCCGGGCTTCGCCTGCGCGCGGCGCCCCTTCCCGCGCCCTTGCATATGGTGGCCGCCTTGTGTCTGGCGAACGGGTTGTCTGCCGGCGAGAAAATTCGAGCCGCGCGCTTCATCCTCGCCCACAAGCGCTGCCGGTTCCGCTGCGATCCGGCGCACACGGTCGAGGCGCTGCTGGCCGCACACCGGCAGACCGGCAAACCGGCGCAGTTGCTGTGGGGCCCGCTGTGCGTCGCGGCGCTCAACACCCGCCCGGCTGAGGCGTCCGCGCAGGTGTTCCTCAATGTGCTGCGCGACTCGCTCGGCGCCGGCCGCTGCGCAGCCGACTTGTTGCTGCCCGAGACCGATTTTTCCAGCCTGTTTCCCGAGCGGGCGCGGGCGTTTGTCGAGCGGCGAGGCGGAGGAATACGTCTGGGCGTGACGGTAAAATCGCTCGGCGTCGAAGACGGCGGGTTTCGGGTCAACGAAGAGCGCGGTTTTACCCACACGATCGTTGCGGTCCACCCGCACCGGCTCGAAGCCTTGGCGAGCGGTGTCGCGGCACTGAGCAGCGCGGTCGATCAGGTGCGCCGCTATCAGTACCGGCCGATTTACTCCGTATACCTGCAGTATCCCGAACCGCTGCGGCTTCCGGCGCCGATGGTCGGCCTGGCCGGGGGATTGGCCCAGTGGGTATTCGATCGCGGCGCACTCTGCGGGCAAGCGGGGTTGATCGGGGCAGTCATCAGCGCGGACGGACCGCACGAAGCGCTGGCGCACGAAATACTGGCCCAGCGGGTGCACGGCGAACTCCTCGCCCGCTGGCCGGCTCTTCCTGCACCGCGCTGGCACCGGGTGATCGCGGAGAAACGGGCGACGTTCGCCTGCGTGCCCGGCCTGCCGCGCCCGCTCAACCGCACTGCGATGCCGCGGCTCTATCTCGCGGGCGATTACACCGACTCGGAACATCCCGCTACGCTGGAAACGGCGGTGCGCAGCGGCGTGGCCGCTGCCCGGCTTGTGCTCGAGGATCTCGGAATGCGTTGACCAGCCGAACACGAGGATGAAGGAACTGCTGAATTATCAGCCGCGGCCGGATCTGCTCTGCGGTCGCGTGATCCTGGTCACGGGCTCCTCGCGCGGCCTGGGCAAGGCGTGCGCGCTGGCCTTCGCGGCCCACGGGGCCACGGTCGTGCTGCACGGGCGACACGCCAAGACCCTTGATGCGGTGTACGACGAAATCACCTCCAAGGCGTTTCCCGAGCCGGCCTCGATCCCGCTCGACCTGGAGAAGGCGGGGACGCGCGAATACGAGCAGCTCGCCTACGCGATCGAAACTCAGCTCGGGCGCCTCGACGGCATCGTCCACAATGCGTCGCGCTTCGACAAGTTGTCGGCGCTTGAACACCAGACGGCCGAAGAATGGCGCCTCTCGCTGGAAGTGAATCTGATCGCCCCGTTCGCGCTCACGCGAGCGTGTGCGCGGCTGCTGCGCGCCGCGCCGGATGCCTCGGTAATTTACGTTTCCGAGACGCATGCCGCGACGAGCCCCGCCTACTGGGGCATTTACGCGGTTTCGAAGGCGGGCCTGGAAGCGCTGTGCCGGATCCAGGCCGACGAGTGGTCGCGTTTGCCGCATCTGCGTGCCAACGTGATCGTTCCGGGTCCCGTGGCCTCCCCGCTGCGCGCGAAAACGCACCCTGGCGAGACGTCCGCCGAGCTGCCCTCGCCGCAACGGCTGATGCCCCTGTACTTGTACCTGATGGGACCGGACAGCGTCGGCGTGAGCGGGCGGGTGTTCCGGGCTCAGGACTGAAGCCGTTCGCGCAGCCAGTCCGGCAACGGGCGCGAGCGCCCTTCGGCGATGTCGATCCAGACCATGGCCGCTTCGCACTCCGCGAAGCGCTCGGCCGGATTGTCCGCGCGCGACAGCTCATGCCACATCGCGAAACTGCTGCGGCCGGGTCGCCCCACATAAGTGGCCAGCTCGAACTCCACCGGATAGACGGCCGGCTTGAGATAGCGGCAGGAAATGCTGCCGAGGATCGGCCCTTCCGAGCCCGGTCGATAGACGATCTGCAGGCTGTCGAACCAGGAGATGCGCGCCTGCTCGAAGTAGCGGAAGTAGGCGACGTTGTTCATGTGGCCCAGCGCGTCCATCTCTCCCCAGCGCATGGCCATGCGGTCGGTGCGCACCAGCTTGCGTTGTCGTTGCACGCTCGGTCGTGCTCCGCGGGTTATGATTCCCGGCGAATTCTAAACGCTCACGGGCTTTCGGGAGGAGAGGCGATTGGCTGAACGCGAATCCATGCAATACGACGTGGTGATCGTCGGCGGCGGGCCGGCCGGGCTGTCCGCGGCGATCCGGCTCAAGCAGTTGGCCGCCGAGCGTTCGACGCAGCTCAACGTCTGCGTGCTGGAAAAGGGTTCCGAGATCGGGGCGCACATCCTGTCGGGCGCGGTCATGGATCCGCGCGCGCTCAGCGAACTGATTCCCGACTGGCAGCGACTCGACGCGCCGCTCAACACGCCGGTCACCGAAGACCGTTTTCTGTTTCTGTCACGAAACCGGGCCATCCGTACGCCGAACTGGCTGCTGCCCGCGTGCTTCAAGAACCACGGCAACTACGTCGTGAGCCTGGGCAACGTCTGCCGCTGGCTGGGTCAACGGGCCGAAGCGCTCGGCGTGGACATCTTCCCGGGTTTTGCCGCCGCCGAAGTGCTTTATGCGCCGGACGGGTCGGTCAAGGGCGTGGCAACCGGTGATGTCGGGATCGATCGCGCCGGCCGGAAGACGCAAGCCTACCAGCCGGGCATGGAGCTGCACGGCAAGTACACCTTCTTCGCGGAGGGCTGCCGAGGTCATCTGGGCAAGCAGCTGGAGGAGAAGTTCGACCTGCGGCGCGGCGCCGATCCTCAGGTCTACGGCATCGGAATCAAGGAGCTGTGGGAGATCGATCCGGCGAAGCATCAGCCGGGGCTCGTCATCCACACGGCGGGCTGGCCGCTCGAACCGGACACCTACGGCGGATCATTCCTCTACCACCTGGAAAAGAACCAGGTGGCGGTGGGCTTCGTGGTCGGGCTCGGCTACTCCAATCCTTACCTCTCGCCGTATGAGGAATTCCAGCGCTACAAAACCCACCCCGCGATCCGCCGCTTTCTCGAAGGCGGACGGCGCCTGTGCTACGGGGCGCGCGCGCTCACGGCAGGCGGCTTGCAGGCGTTGCCCAGGCTGACCTTTCCCGGCGGTGTGCTGATCGGGGACGACGCCGGGTTCCTGAATGCAGCCCGCATCAAGGGCAGTCATTGCGCGATCAAGTCGGGGATGCTGGCCGCCGAGGCGGCCTTTGGCGCCCTGCTCGCCGGACGCTCCGGCGACGAGTTGACCGCCTACCCCGAGGCCTTCCGCCGTTCCTGGTTGTACGAAGAGCTGTTTCGGGCGCGCAACTTCAAGCCGTGGATGTCGAAGGGACTCCATCTGGGAACGCTGATGGTCGGCATCGACCAACTGCTGTTCGGCGGCAAGGCGCCCTGGACCCTGCACCATCGACACGCCGATCACGAGACGTTGAAGAGAAAATCCGAGGCGAAGCCCATCGAGTACCCGAAGCCGGACGGCGTGCTGACTTTCGACCGGCTGTCCTCGGTGTTCATCTCCAACACCAACCACAACGAGGACCAGCCGATACACCTGCGGCTCAAGGACCCCGGTGTCGCGATCCGCGTCAACCTGGCGCTGTACGACGGACCGGAAAGCCGCTATTGCCCTGCCGGTGTCTACGAGTACGTCGATGATCCCGCAACGAGCCGTGAGGGGCTCGGCGGCCGGCCGGCCAAGCGCCTGCAGATCAACGCGCAGAACTGCGTGCACTGCAAGACCTGCGACATCAAGGATCCGGCCCAGAATATCGTGTGGGTCACGCCGGAAGGCGGCGGCGGGCCCAACTATCCGAACATGTAGATGCCAGGATGAAGGCGGACGGTAGCGGCCCGCATCGCAAAGCCGACGCCGCCCCGATAGGCCGGTCTGCTCGCGCCTTCAACCCTGTCTTCTGCGCAAGGCTTCCATCATCGGGCCCAGGATATCCATCGGCACCGGGAATACGATGGTGGAACTCTTGTCGCCCGCCACGCTGGTCAGCGTCTGCAGATAGCGCAGTTGCATCGCCTCGGGCTGGGCGGCCAGCGTGCGCGCCGCCTGCAGCAGCTTCTCGGAAGCCTGAAGCTCGCCCTCGGCATGAATGACCTTGGCGCGCCGCTCGCGCTCGGCCTCGGCCTGCCGGGCGATGGCGCGCACCATGGTCTCGTTCAGGTCGACGTGCTTGATCTCGACGTTGGAGACCTTGATGCCCCAGGCATCGGTCTGCACGTCGAGCGCGTTCTGGATGTCGAGATTGAGCTTCTCGCGTTCCGCGAGCATCTCGTCGAGCTCATGCTTGCCGAGCACCGCACGCAAGGTGGTCTGCGCGAGCTGACTGGTGGCTACCAGGTAGTTCTCGACCTGGATGATCGCCTTCTGCGGATCGACCACGCGGAAATAGACGACCGCGTTCACCTTCACCGACACGTTGTCGCGCGAGATCACGTCCTGGCTGGGCACGTCCATCGTGACGGTACGCAGATCCACGCGCACCATCTGCTGGATGCCGGGAATGACGAAGATCAGGCCCGGCCCTTTCACCGCCCAGAAGCGCCCGAGCTGGAACACCACGCCGCGTTCGTATTCGCGCAGCACCCGCAGGGAATAAGCCGCGATCACCACGACGAGGGTGATCACGGTCATCCAGAAGTAAGTCGTCATCGTTGTTCTCCTTTGGCTTGTTCGTCGACCACGCCCACTTCGAGTTCGAGGCCCTTGACTGCGGTGACCCTGACGGTCTGGCCGCGTTTCACCGGAACCCGAGACCGCACTCGCCAGTTTTCGCTGTGGATGCGCGCCCAGCCGGTGGAATCGAAGTCCTCGAGCGCTTCACCGAGGCTGCCGACCAGCTCTTCCGAGCCGGACACCACCGGGCGCTTGCGCGACTGCAGCGCCATGCGGATCACGAGAAAGACGAACAGCACGGTGACCGAAGCCACCCCGCCGATCACGCCCCACGGAATCGAGAACTCCGGCATTTCCGTATCCATCAGCATGACCGAGCCGACCACGAACGCGATGGCGCCGCCGATACCCAGGGCGCCGTAGGCCGGCACGAACAGCTCCGCGACGATGAACGCGATCCCGAGCAGCACCAGGGCCACCCCAGCATAATTGACCGGCAGCAACTGGAAGGCGTACAGCGCGAGCAGCAGGCAGATCGCCCCCACTACGCCCGGCAGAATCATGCCGGGATTGTAGAACTCGAAGATCAGCCCGTAGATCCCGATCAGCATCAGGATATAGGCCACGCTCGGGTTGGTGATCGTAGCCAGGAAGCGGTTGCGCCAGTCGGGCTGCACCTCGACGGTCTCGGCGTTGGCGGTTGCCAGCGTGACCGACCCGCGCTCCAGCGCGATCTTGCGGCCGTCCACCTTCTTGAGAAGGTCCGCCACGTCCGTGGCGACGAGATCGATCACCTTGATGCGCACGGCCTCCTCGGCGGGCAGGCTTACCGCTTCACGCACCGCCTTCTCGGCCCACTCGGCGTTGCGGCCGCGCAGCTGCGCCAGACCGCGGATATAGGCCGCCGCGTCGGACACCTGCTTGCGCGTGGCGGATTCGGCGGGCGATCGGGTCTGCTCCTCGCGCGCCTCCTTGTCCTTCTTGTCACGCTCCCCGCGTTGCGGCTGCCGGCCGGGATCGCCTTCGGGTCCCATGATCGGAATGGGCGTGGCCGCGCCCAGATTGGTGGCCGGCGCCATCGCCGCGATGTGGCTGGCGTAGAGGATGTAGGTGCCTGCGCTCGCCGCGCGCGCGCCGCTCGGATGCACGTAGGTCGCCACCGGCACGCGCGAGGCCAGGATGTCCTTGATGATGTCCCGCATGGCGCTGTCGAGCCCGCCCGGCGTATCCATCTTCAGCACCACGAGCTGGGCGCCGCGCTTCTGCGCCCGTTCCAGCCCGCGGCCGATGTAATCGGCCGTGGCCGGTCCGATCGCGCCGTCGACCGTGAGGACGACGACCGGCCCATCGGCCGCCAGCGCGCTCCGAATCAGGAGAATCAACCACAGCAGGCGCAAGACACGCATTTCGTGCCCTCAGGAGTTCAGGTCATGGCGCAAGCTGCTGTACGCGGGACTGCGTGCGGCTCGATCAGGAAACCCCGATCGAGCCATCGACATCGAGCGTCCGACCGTGCTCCGACAAGGACATCATACAGCGGCGGGTCCTGCCGTTTTCGGGTTCGTAATCTCGCACGGGCCACCATTCGGCGGCGTCCTGTCTCGGACCCTACGGGATGTCATTTCGAGCCTTCCTTCGCACGCGCGCGCGCCGCGGGCGGTTTGGAGCCACCCACCACCGCCGGGGGCGCTACCCTCAGTTTCTCGATCGCTTTCCAGTCCCACTCGATGCCCAGACCGGGGGAGTCGAACGGAAACGCGAAGCCTTTCTCGATCTTGAGCTCGTTTTTCATGATGACATCGAGCTGGGGAATGTATTCCACCCACGGCGCGTTCGGCACCGCCGCGCACAGCCCTACGTGCAACTCCATGAGGTAGTGGGGGCAGATCGGCACGTCGAAGGACTCGGCGAGATGCGCGCACTTGAGCCAGGGCGTGATGCCGCCGATCCGCGCGACGTCGGTCTGCACGATGGTGCAGGCACCGCGTTGCAGATATTCCCTGAAGTGACTGAGCGAATACAGCGACTCGCCGACCGCGATGGGCAGCGTGGTGGACTCGCGCAGCAGGACGTGGCCGTGCAGGTCTTCGGCCGGCAAGGGTTCCTCGAGCCACGCCAGATCGACTTCCTCGTAGTGCCGCGCGCGCCGAATCGCTTCCGGCACGTCGAATCCCTGGTTCGCGTCGACCATCAGCTCCAAGGAGTCGCCGATTGCGCGGCGCACCGCGCGCAGCCGCTTCATGTCCTCGGCGACGTGCGGCTTTCCGACCTTGATCTTGACGCCGCGGAACCCGCGGGACCTGACCTCCTCCGCGTTCTCGACCAGCAGCGCCGTGGGGATGTGCAGCCATCCGCCCTCGGTGTCGTAGACCGGTATCTTCTCCCGGGCTCCGCCCGCCATGACGTGCAGCGGCAGCCCGGCGCGCCGGCAGCGCAGGTCCCAGAGCGCCGTGTCGATGGCGCACAGCGCCAGGCTGGTGATCGCGCCCACCGCGGTGGCATGGGTATGAAAAAACAGGTCGCGCCAGATCTGCTCGACCATCTGCGGGTCGCGCCCGATCAGCTGCGGCGCGAGATGATCACGGATCAAGGCCACAACGGAAGATCCGCCGGTGCCGATCGTATAGCTGTAACCCGTGCCCTCCGCGCCGTCGTCGGCGAAGATGCGGACCATCGGCGTCTCCTGCACCGGGAAAGACTGGATGGCGTCGCCGCGCCGGGCCTTGGCCTTGAGGTCGACCTGGAACACTTCCACGCGGGTGATTGCGGTCATCCGTTTTCTCGTCGTGATGGCGTCCCGGTTCTCGGGGCACTGCCTTGCGCACGCGGCATGCTGCCGGCGGCCTCCAGCTCGAGCTTGCGCAGGTAGGCGTCCTTGCGCGCCACGTAGATCGTCTTCATCACCACCGCGTGCACGATCCCGTCGCCGTCCTTCAGCTCGATCTCATAATCGAGATCGACCGATGGCTCCTCGGCGAGGCGGGCGCGCAGGCTGTCCAGTTCGGCCTCGCTCACGCTGCACTGCGCATAGAGCGCGCCGCGCCCCGGCCTGAGGTAGCGGATCGACCCGGCCTTGTCCCACACGATGTAACCCGGGCCGAGGCCGACCTTGATCAACAGCGCGTAGAGCGGGTCGGTCGCCGCGTACATGGCACCTCCGAACAACGTCCCGTAAATGTTCCGGGTCCTCCAGTTGAGCGGCAACTTGATGCGGATCGCGCGCAGGTCCTCGGCGATGTAGATCACCTTCGCGCCCGTACCCCAGAACGCGGGATACAGGTTGAAGCGGGTGCGCAGAAGCCAGGTCTTGAGGGATCCTCGGCTGCCGGCGGCTTTGCCGGTAGGGCGTGGCATGCTCAGCGCACCGACTCGAACAGGCCGGCCGCGCCCATGCCGGTGCCGATGCACATCGTGACCATCCCATAGCGTTGTCCACGCCGCCGCATGCCGTGCACCAGGGTCGCGGTGCGGATCGCGCCGGTGGCGCCGAGGGGGTGTCCGAGCGCGATGGCGCCGCCCAGCGGGTTGACTTTCGAGCGGTCCAGCCCGAGGTCGCCGATGACGGCCAGCGTTTGGGCAGCGAACGCTTCGTTCAGCTCGATCCAGTCGAGGTCGTCCTGGCGGATGCCGGTTTCTTTCAGCACCTTGGGGATCGCGAACTTCGGTCCGATGCCCATGATCTCCGGCGGCACGCCCGCCACTGCGAAGCCGAGGAAGCGGGCCAGTGGCTTCAGGTTGTAGCGACCGACCGCCGATTCGGAGGCAAGGACTACGGCCCCCGCCCCATCGGAGGTCTGCGAGCTGTTGCCCGCGGTCACCGAGCCGCCGCTGGCAAACGCCGGCTTGAGCTTGGCCAGCACGTCCGGCGTGGTGCCCGGCCGCGGACCTTCGTCGACCGCGACGACCTTGCCGCGGGTGGCAATCTCGTGCTTTTCGAGGTCGGGAACGCGTTCCTCGACTGTGTAGGGCGCGATCTCGTCGTTGAACTCGCCTTTCTCGATTCCGGCAAGCGCCCGGCGGTGGCTTTCGGTCGCGAACTCATCCTGCGCCTCGCGCGAGACCTTCCATTGCTCCGCCACTTTCTCGGCCGTGATGCCCATTCCATACGCGATGCCGAGGTTCTCGTCCTTCAGGAAGATCTTCTCGTTGGCCGATATCTTGTTGCCGCCCATCGGGATCATGCTCATGCTTTCGGTGCCGGCACCGATCATCACGTCCGCCTCGCCGAGACGGATCCGGTCCGCGGCGATCGCCACCGCGTTCAGCCCCGAGGCGCAGAAGCGGTTGACCGTGATGCCCGCGACGCTGTTCGGAAAACCGGCCAGTAGCAGCGCGATGCGCGCCACGTTCATCCCCTGCTCGGCCTCCGGCATGGCGCAGCCGACGACCACGTCGTCCACTGCGCCGCGCTCGATCGACGGCACCTGCGCCATCGCGGCATTGAGCGCATGGGCCAGCAGGTCGTCCGGGCGAACGTTGCGGAACACCCCTCGCGGCGCCTTGCCCACCGGCGTGCGCGCCGCCGCCACCACGTATGCATCTTGTACTTGTCTGGCCATGACTCCGAGCCTCCAAATTCAAGCTTTCACCGCGGAGGACGCTGAGGAAACGCGCAGAGCGAAACACGAAGTCACGAAGGAATTGCCGATTTTCCCTCCCTCGTGTCCTTCGAGCCCCGAGCAACTTGGTCCCGCGCTCCTCAGTCCGGTTTTCCTCCGCGTCCTCACGCGTCCTCCGCGGTGAGCGCTTAATTCCTCAACGGCTTGCCGGTCTTGAGCATATGCTCGATCCGCGCCTGAGTCTTCTCGGTCGCCAGCAGCTCGATGAACGCCCGGCGCTCGAGATCGAGAAACCACTGTTCGTCCACCAGGCTGCCCGGCTCCACGTCCCCGCCGCACATCACGTACGCAAGCTTCGACCCGACCAGATAGTCATGCTCGGAGATGTGGCGCCCGGCGAGCAGGTTGGTCATCCCCATCTTCAGGGTGGCGATGGCACTGCGCCCGGCGCACGGGATGTTCCGCCGCCGCAGCGGCGGACGATAACCGGCCTCGTGCATGGCGTTCAGTTCGGCCTTCGCGGCGTGCAGCAACTCGAAGCGGTTCATCACTACGCGGTCGGCCGGGTGCAGGTAGCCCAGCTCGCGCGAATGCTCCGCGCTTCTGCCCACCTGGGCTGTGGCCACGTTCTGGAAGTAGCGCTTCAGCAGAGGAAAGACGTCTTCGCCCTTCGCCTCATCGGCGGCGCGCAGCGCGAGCTCCTTGCATCCTCCACCGGCCGGAATCAGGCCCACCCCGACTTCCACCAGACCGATGTAGCTTTCCAGGCTGGCGACGGCCCGATCGCAATGCATCACGAACTCGCACCCACCCCCCAGCGCCATGCCGTCGACCGCGGCGACCGTGGGAACCATCGAATAGCGAAGCGCCAGGCTGGTCGCCTGAAACTGCTCGACCATCTGCTCGACCTTCTCCAGCCGGCCCGCCATCAACGCGTCAGCGACGTTCAGCTTGCGTGCCGCTTTGAGGATCGCCGACTCCGCCTCGCGCCGGAACTTCTTCATCATCGAGGCGAACGCGGAGGGCTTCTGGTCCGGCTTGCGATTACTCCCACCGGAGAGATTCGCGCCCACGGAGAACGGGGGTTCGGTCTGCCAGATCACCAGACCCTTGAAGCCGCGCTCGGCCTCCTCGATCGCCTGCGCGATTCCGTCGAGCACGTCTTCGCCGATGGCGTGCATCTTGGACTTGAACGAGAGCACCGCGATGTCATCGCCCGTGGTCCACAGACGCACGGCATCGGTCTCGAACACGCTGCTGCCGTAGGCGGCCGGCTCTGAGATCAGCCGGTCCGGGAAGGGCTGGCGCCGGTAGATCGGCAGCGTCGGGCGCGGCTGGTAGCTGCGGGTGGCCGGGCTGTAGGACCCGTTGGCGGTGTGCACGCCGGCGCGCTCGGCTTCGAGCGCCCACGCCGGCAGCGGCGCGTTCGACATGGCCTTGCCGGTCGCGATGTCTTCGCAGATCCAGGCGGCGACTTGCGGCCAGCCGGCGGACTGCCAGATCTCGAACGGCCCGCGATCCCAGCCGAATCCCCAGCGCACCGCGAAGTCCACGTCGCGCGCATTGTCCGCGATCTCCTGCAGGTGATAGGCGCAGTAGTGCAGCGAGTCGCGAAACGCCGCCCACAGGAATTGCGCCTGCGGATGGCGGTTCGCACGCAACTGCGCAAAGCGCTCGGCAACGTTCTTGTTCTTGAGGATTTCGACAACGCCGTCGTCCGCCTGCTTTCCCGACAGCCGATAGTTGCCATCGCCAAGGTTCAGCACCTGGATATCCTTGCCGACCTTCCGGTAAACACCCCGCCCGCTCTTCTGGCCGAAAGCTTTCTCCTCCAGCAGCCGCCGCAGCCAGCCCGGGGCCTCGTAGTAGCGGTGCCAAGGGTCGTCCGGCAGCGTTTCCTTCATCGTGTTGATCACATGCGCGAGCGTATCGAGCCCGACCACGTCCGCCGTGCGATAAGTGGCGCTCTTCGGCCGGCCGATCAGCGGCCCGGTCAGCGCATCGACTTCGTCGAATCCCAGCCCGAGCCGCTCGGTGTGGTGAAACGCGGCGAGAATCGAGAACACTCCGACGCGGTTGGCGATGAAGTTGGGCGTGTCCTTGGCGCGCACCACCCCCTTGCCCAGCGCGGTGACCAGGAACGCTTCCAGCCCGTCTAGGATGTCGGGACGGGTGCCGCGGCCCGGGATCAGCTCGACCAGGTGCATGTAGCGCGGCGGATTGAAGAAATGCATGCCGCAGAACCTGGCGCGCAACGCTTCCGGCAGCGCTTGCGCCAGGGCGTTGATCGACAGGCCGGAGGTGTTGCTCGCGAACACCGCGCGATCCGAAAGATGAGGCGCGACCTTTTCGTACAGCGCCCTCTTCCAGTCCATGCGTTCGGAGATCGCCTCGATCACCAGATCGCAGTCCTTGAGCAGCGTCATGTCCCGGTCGTAGTTGGCCGGCTGGATATAGTCCGCCTTCGACGCGACGGAAAGCGGGCTGGGCTCGAGCTTCTTGAGGTTGTCGATCGCCTTGCGGACGATGTCGTTCGGATCGCCCTCTTTCGACGGCAGGTCGAACAGGACCGCTTCGACATTGGCGTTGACCAAATGGGCGGCGATCTGCGCGCCCATCACCCCGGCGCCCAGCACCGCGGCCTTGCGGATCTTCAGGGAGGGTTGCATTGCGTCGTGCTCACAGGGCCGGATTGAAACGGCGCGCCGCAGCCAGATCCGCCACGGCGCGCAGCTTGCACTTCAGAAGCTCATGGAATACTGCACGCTCAGGATGTCCACCGAGCCTTCGTACGTGCCCGTGACCGTCGTCGCCGTACCAGGCGCCGGCGTGGGCACGGTGAATCCCGGCGCCTGCTGGCTGCGGGTATGGTTGATGTCGGCATCCTTGATGAAGAGGTGCGCGTAACCCAGGTCTAGCCGACCGCTCTGGCCCACCCGCATCTGCGCCCCGAGCGCCAGCCAGATCCGGTCGTTGTCGGGCAGCCGCACCGTGCGTGTCGTCGCGCTCTTCACCGGCGTCTGGTCATAGGCGAGACCGCCTTTCAGCGTCCACTGGTCGTTCCACTTGTAGTCGGCGCCTACCGATACCCGCCAGCTGTCGTCGAAATCGAAGACGAACACCTCGCGCAGCGTCCCGTTGGTCGTGTTGACGACATCGACACGGTTGATCTCGCTCCATTGCGTGAAGGTGGCGTCACCGAGCAACTGGAGCCGATCCGACAACCGGTGGGCAAGACTCAACGAGAACATCCCCGGAAAAGTCACGTCCGCTCTCGCCGGACCGCTGGCGGCGGCCACTGGTGCACCGGCGGCAGTGGTCGTGTTTACGCTGCCCTCGAGTTCGTACTCGATGGGCGACCTGTAGGCCAGGCCAATGCGCGTGCCGCTCGCAACGTCGAACAGGAGCCCGAGATTCCATCCCCATCCATCGTCGTCGGCTTCGAGCTTGGTGTTGCCACTGACCCCGGCACCCAGCACGACGGCATTCGTGAGTTCCGCGTCTGCCAGCTGATAGTTGATCCCGCCGCCCACCGACACCGTATCGGAGAGCTTGTAGGACACCGACGGGTTGATGTTGATGGTCGTCAGCTCGGACTTGATGCCCTGGAAACGCCCCACCCAGTTCGAGTCGTATTCGGTGGTCAGCCCGAACGGGACGTTGACACCGATGCCGAAGTGCAGCCTTTCTCCATAAGGCATCACGAAGTAGCCGTTGGGGACGAAGGAGGTCTGACCGGGATCGCCCGTTCCGGGAACCGTTCCAAGGCCCAGTGCGGCGGGGCCGGTCGCCGAACCGGAGAAGTCGGCGGAAACCGCGATGACGTGGCCGGCGACCGCGAACTGACGCCCTTGCAGCCGGCTCATGCCTGCGGGATTGAAGAACACGGTGCTGGCGTCCTCGGCGCTTGCCGCAGCGCCGGCGTAGGCATTGCCGAGCCCGCTTCCGCTCTGTTCGGCAAGCGCGAATCCCGCCGCCGACGCGGTCCCCGCACCGCCGCCAAACAACCCAGCAATTGCCGCTGCTAACGCTGCCTTCCTGAACGCTTTCTTCATCGCTTTCTCCTTACAAGTGTCGCTGATTGAACAGCGATTTCGAAAAACCCGAATCAGCCCGCGCTGCCTGGGTTGACCGGCCGCGGACGTCCCTGGTCGTCCACAGCCACGTAAGTCAGCGTGGCCTCGGTCACCTTCACGACTTCGCGCAGGCTGCGCCGCTGCGCGAACACTTCCACCGCCACCGTGATCGAAGTGCGGCCCACGCGCACGATGTCGGCGTAGAAGCTGACGAGGTCGCCGATCAGCACCGGCTGCTTGAAGACGAAGGAGTTGACCGCCACGGTGGCGATCCGCCCCCGCGCCAGCCGCACCGCCGGGATGCTGCCCGCGATATCCACCTGCGACATGATCCAGCCGCCGAAGATGTCGCCATTGAAGTTGGCGTCGGAAGGCATCGGCACCACGCGAAGCGCGGGCTCCTTGCCTGCGGGCAACTGCACCGGCTGACTCTCCTCGGGCATTCAGTGTCCTGCGTACAGCGTTTCGAACTCGCGCTTGTAGGCCTCCACCACTTTGGCACGCTTGACCTTCATGGTCGGGGTCAGCAAGCCGTTTTCGACCGTCCAGGGCTGCGGCAGGATCGCCACGCGATACAACTGGGCGTAGCCGGGAAACTCCTTGATCTGCAGCTTGATCCGTTCCAGGACGATCTTTTCGGCCTGCGGGCCGCGCATCGCCGATTCGGAGTCCGGGTCCAGGCCGCGCTCCTTCGCGACTTTCGCCCACTGATCCTTGTTCAGCACCACGAACGCGGTCAGGAACGGCTTGCCTTCGCCGAGCACCATCACCTGTTCGAACAGGGTGTCGCGCATGATTGCCGCTTCCATGTCCACCGGCGGGACCTTCTCGCCGTTGGACATGACGATGATCTCCTTCAGCCGGCCCGTGATGTACAGATGCCCGGTCTGGTCCATGCGCGCGGTGTCGCCGGTCTTGAGCCAGCCGTCGGGCGTGAACATCGCCCGGGTCGCCTCCTCGTTGTTCCAGTAGCCGAGCATCACGTTCGGGCCCCTGACCAGCAGCTCGTCCTTCTCGCCGATCTTCACTTCCACGCCGGGAATCGGCTTGCCGATGCTGGCAGGAATGTTGTCCTCGATCGTGTTGGCGCTGACCACCGGGCTGGTTTCGGTCAGTCCGTAGCCCTGCAGCACCGGCAGCCCCAGGCCGATGAACAGCCTGGCGATCTCCGGCGAGAGCGCCGCGCCGCCGCAGGTCGCGCAGCGCAGCCTTCCGCCC
The DNA here is from genome assembly GCA_035560005.1 of Burkholderiales bacterium. Taxonomy (NCBI): domain Bacteria; kingdom Pseudomonadati; phylum Pseudomonadota; class Betaproteobacteria; order Burkholderiales; species Burkholderiales bacterium. The sequence goes on from DATMAN010000071.1 coordinate 47,989, forward strand.
AGGCGCGCGGTGACCTTCGAGGCCACCAGTTTCTCCAGGACCGGCCACAGCAGGAAGCTCGGCTTCCACGGTCCGCGCCCCTGTTGATGTTCGAACCGGGCCCAGCCCAGCTCGACCGCGAACTCGAACAGCTTGCGCCGCGCAGGAGGACTTTCCGCCAGCTTCTGCTTGATCGCGGCGTACACCCGCTCGTAGATGCGCGGCACCGAGATCAACAGCGTCGGCCGGATGGTGAGCAGGTCCTCGGCAAGCTGTTGCACCGAACGGGCGAACGCGGTCTGCGCGCCCGCCATGACCGTACCGTAATAGCCGCAGGTGCGTTCCAGCGTATGCGACAGCGGCAGGAATGACAGCAACAGATCGTCGGTCGTCATGCTGAAGCGCTGCAAGGTCGAGTAGGCGTTGTGCAGCATGTTGTAGTGTGAAAGCATCACGCCCTTCGGCCGACCCGTGGTGCCCGAGGTATAGATGATGCTGGCGAGCTTCTTGCCATCGGTGTTGACGTGTTTCGTCTCGCCGGCCTCCTTCGGCACCCAGTGGTCGGCGTCCACCAGTCGCGGATCGGAGGGCGCGCCTTTCAGCGGCTTGAGCGACACCAGCCGTTTGACCCCTTCGAGCTGCCCCTTGACCTCCGCGAACGCGTCCCAGGTCGCAGGGTCCTCGAAGAAGAACAGCTTCGCCCCCGAATCGCGGACGATATAGGCGACGTTGTCCGGCCGGTCGGAGGTGTAGAGCGGGACCGTAACCAGATCGAGCCCCATCGCGGCCTGGTCGAACACCACCCACCAGACCGAGTTGCGCATCATGATCGCGACCCGGTCGCCGCGCTCAAGCCCCTCATTCCCGAGCGCCGCCTGCCAGCGCGCGACCAGCCGGTCCACCTCGCGCCAGGTATAGTCTTTCCATTGCCCGGTTTGCTCGTCGAAATTGCGATAGGCCAGTGCGTTCGCAGAGCGCTTTACCCGCTCGGCGAACAAGCCATCCAGGGTCTTGGCGATCTCCGGAGAGATCAGGTCCACGTTCTTCGCCATCTCGTCTCCTCCTTGGATTGCCCGGTTGCGCGATCAGTCGAGGAACAGGTCCGACGCGAGCGAAACGCCCGGCGTCACGGCATAGCACGAGAAGTCGGACACGCCGTGCGCGCGCAAGACCTCTTCGTCGATGAAGAAGTTGCCGGTGGTTTTCCTGCTGTCGCCGGTCACGATCGCGTAGGCCGCGTCGGCGACGATCGCCGGCGTGCGGCTCGCCGCCAGCGCCTGCGGAAAGTAGACCTCGATGGCCGCGGTCGCGATCGTGGTGCGCGGCCAGAGCGAATTCACCGCGATGCCATGGGAGGCGAACTCCGCCGCCATGCCCAGGGTGCACATGCTCATCCCGTACTTGGCGATGGTGTAGGCCAGGTGATCCTTGAACCACTTCGGATTCATGTTCAGCGGCGGGGACAAGGTCAGGATATGCGGGTTCTGCGAGCGCATGAGGTACGGAATGCAGGCCTGCGAGCACACGTAGGTGCCGCGCGCGTTGACCTGCTGCATCAGGTCGTAGCGCTTGGCCGAAGTCGCCAGGGTCGCGGTGAGCGAGATCGCGCTGGCGTTGTTGATCAGTACATCGATGCCGCCGAACCGTTCCGCGGCCTGGCGCACGGCCGCCGCGACCGCCGCTTCATCGCGAATATCCAGTTGCAGCGCCAGCGCCCTGCCTCCGGCTTCCTCCACTTCGCGCGCCGTGTCGTAGATCGTTCCCTTGAGCTTAGGATGCGCTTCGGCTGTCTTGCCGGTCACGACGATGCGCGCGCCGTCGCGCGCGAAGCGCAGGGCGATCGCGCGCCCGATCCCCCGCGAGGCTCCCGTGATGAATACCGTCTTGTTGTTCAGATCACTCAAGGCCCGATCCTAGAAAAAGCAGAACCAATTCGGACCGCCAATGAAGAGCGAAACACGAAGGCACGAAGGAAAAAACAGGGCTCGTGGATGAATTGCATTCTGAGCATCTTGGTTGACCTCGTGGGCGGTGTCCTTTGTGTCAGTCAGGCTCGTATGACTTCGATCGTGGCTTCTGCTCTGGACGTGATCTTCTACAGTCCGCTACGTACTAACCACTTTGATCTCGCTTTCGTTCTTCTTCGCGCCTCCGTGTTCCGCTCTTGAGGCTCTCTGGGTCTCCTTGCTTCTGTAGTTCAAATCGATGTCTCACGAGCCGATGAAGGTGGGCGGGCGTTTTTCGACGAAGGCCGTTATGCCTTCCTTCAGGTCCGCGGTGCGTGCGCAGCGCGCGAACGCCAGCAATTCCTCCTCCATCTGCGACTCCATGCTCGCCGACAGCGAGCGATTGAGCAGGCGCTTGGTCTCGGCGTAGGCGCGCGTCGGGCCGCAAGCCAGCCGGCGCCCGAGCTGCAAGGCCTCGGCGGCCAGACGGTCGGCGGCCACGACCCGGTTGACGAGTCCCAAGGAATGCGCCGTCTGCGCATCGAAGCGGTCCGGCAGCAGCGCGAGCTCCATCGCCTTTCGGTGACCGACCAGGCGCGGCAGGAAAAAGGTGCTGCCGCCGTCCGGATTGGTGCCGATGTTCGCGTAAGCAAGCGTGAATTTCGTGTCGTCCGCCGCAATGGCGAGATCCGCCGCGAGCATCAGGCTCATTCCGGCACCGGCCACCGCGCCGTGCACTGCGGCGAGCACCGGTTTGTCCATGCGCCGCATCGCGAAGATCGCGAAATGCAGCTCGCGGCCCCAACGCACGATCAGCTCCGGCAGATCGTTCAGGTGCTCCTTGAACAGCGGCACATCGCCGCCGGCGCAGAAGGCGCGCCCTTCGCCGCGCAACAGTACCGCGCGCACGGCCGGATCGCCCGCCACGGCTTCCACGCAATCCCGCAACGCGCTCATCAGTTCGCCGTCCAGCGCGTTCATCCGCTCCGGCCGGTTGAGCGAGACCACCACCAGCGCGCCCTCGCGAGTCGTGCGGATGGTGTCGCTCATGCGGTTTTCCTCGCCGCTTCGAAGCCGGCATCGCCCACCGAGGACACGGCCCGTCCGATCTCGGGCGGAAAGTCGTCGACCATGATGCAGGCGCGGCGCAGCCGCCAGAACCGCTGCAGGGCCTCCGCCTCCTCGCGCGCGACGATGCCTTTGCTGACCGCGGATTCCAGGCGCTCGGCATCGCTCAGACCCGAAACCGCCTGCGCCTTGACCGCCGCGCGCAATTTCGCTTCGACCGGCTCGCCCTTCGCCGCCGCCTCCAGAGCCAGTTCCAGCCGGCCCACAGGATCGTCCTCCCTGCGCTGAAAGAACGTGTTGTGCGTCAGCCGGTCGCGCGCCGCCGAGGGCTCCATCATCAGTCGTGCCACCTGGTGATCGTGCGCATCGCTCGGTCCGGAAAAGACCCGTCCCCACGGAAACACCAGCAGGCGAAGCACGGAGCCGATCAGGCGGCTCGGGAAATTCTCGAACACGCCGTAGAACGCCGACTGGGTTTTGTTCAGCGCATCGTTCAGGGCCCAGTGCACCAGCGGCAGGTCCGAAGCGTGGCGTCCGTCGTCCTCATAGCGCTTGAGCGTGGCCGACGCAAGGTAGAGCTGCGACAGGACGTCGCCGAGCCGAGCCGACAGGCGCTCCTTGCGTTTCAGGCTGCCGCCGAGAACCAGCAGCGCGACGTCCGCGGCGAGCGCAAAGCCCGCGGAAAGACGCGAGAGCTGCTGATAGTAGCGGCGCAGCTCGGGCGCGCCGGGCACCGGCAAGAACCGGGCGCCGGTGAGACTCAGCCAGAGCGAACGCGCGGCATTTCCGAGCGTGAAACGCACGTGATCCCAGAACGCCTGGTCGAACGCCTCGGATGCTCGCACCGGATCGCCTTCCCGGGTCGCCGCGATTTCCCTCAACACGAACGGATGACAGCGGATGGCGCCCTGGCCGAAGATCATCATGCTGCGCGTGAGGATGTTGGCGCCTTCCACGGTAATGCCGATGGGGATCTGCTGGTAGGCACGGCCCAGGTAATTGTTCGGACCGAGGCAGATCGCCTTGCCGCCGTGCACGTCCATCGCGTCGTTGATCACCTGGCGCCCGCGTTCCGTGCAGTGATACTTCACGATGGCGGAAATGACCGAGGGCTTCTCGCCCAGATCCACCGCACCCGCGGTCATGCAGCGGGCGGCGTCCATCACATAGGTATTGCCGCCGATGCGGCCCAGCGCCTCCTCGATGCCTTCGAAATGGCCGATGGGGAGCTTGAACTGGCTGCGCACACGCGCATAGGCGCCGGTGGTGCGCGCGGCGAGCTTGGCCGCGCCGGTGGAGGAGGAAGGCAGCGAGATCGAACGCCCGGCTGCCAGGCTCTCCATCAGCATGCGCCAGCCCTGGCCGACGTAGTCGCGGCCGCCGATCACCCAATCGAGGGGGATGAACACGTCCTTGCCCCAGTTCGGCCCGTTCTGGAAGGAGGCGTTGAGGGGCAAATGACGGCGGCCGATGTTCACGCCCGGATACCTGGTCGGGATCAGCGCGAGCGTGATGCCGATGTCTTCCTTGTCTCCCAGCAAGCGCTCCGGGTCGTACAGCTTGAAGGCCAGGCCCAGCAAAGTGGCCACCGGCCCGAGGGTGATGTAGCGCTTTTCCCAGGTGAGGCGGATGCCGAGCGTCTCGCGCCCTTCGTGGGTGCCTTTGCACACGATCCCGAAGTCCGGGATGGCGCTCGCGTCCGAGCCGGCCTCGGGGCTCGTGAGCGCGAAGCACGGGATTTCCAGCCCCTTCGCCAGCCTCGGAAGATAGAGGTTCTTCTGCTGCTCGGTTCCATAATGGAGCAGCAACTCGGCGGGACCCAGCGAATTCGGCACCATGACGGTTACGCAGGCGGTGGAGTTGCGCGTCGCGAGCTTCTGCACGACCTGCGAGTGCGCAAACGCCGAGAAGCCCAGACCGCCGTACTGGCGCGGGATGATCATCCCGAGAAAACCCTTGTCCTTGATGAACTGCCAGATCTCGGGCGGCAAATCGTTCAGCTCGTAGGAGATCCGCCAGTCGTCGCACATCCTGCACAGCTCTTCGACCGGCCCGTCGAGGAAGGCCTGTTCGTCAGCGCTCAGCCGCGGCTTCGGGGTGGCGATCAGCCTGTTCCAGTCGGGGTTGCCGCTGAAGAGCGCGCTGTCCCACCACACCGTGCCCGCGTCCAAGGCTTCCTGCTCCGTCTGCGAGACCTGCGGCAGTACCTTGCGAAACCAGCCGAGCAACGGGTCACTGATCAGGCCTTTGCGCAGTTGCGGAACCATCAGGATGCCGGCCATGACGATGAACAACATCCACAGGAGCGTCTTGGTCTCGGTATCCGCGGCCGACCAGATGGTGAACACCGCCAGATAGGCCGCGACACCGATCGCCCACAGCTGCGCGTTCGCGCGCCGATAGGCGAGCACCCAGAGCAGCGCGACGGCGGCTACGAGCCAAAGCAAGGCGTTCATGGTCACTCCTCCAGAAAATCGTTCTCGTTCAGGCAGCCTTGCGGCTGAGCGCCGCAGGCGCCTTGCGCGCTCGTCGTGCGCCCGCCTCGGCCACCGGCGCCTGCAGGCCCGCCGCCAGAAAAGGAATCAACCGCCGGATGATCGCCTTGGCGTCATCTGCACCCTCCAGCCGGCAGCTACCGATCAACTGCAGCGCGTCGTTGCCCGCCAAGGTGTAGGACATGGCGCCGAACATGAAGTGCATCCGCCAGGCCAGTTCCTGGTCGGAGAGATGCGGCAGCGCCCGCGCAAAAGCTTCCTTGAAGCGGATGATGACCTGGCGATAGTGCGCCGCCAGGACCTCGCGCACGAAACCAGCGGGCTCGGTAAGCGCCCGCCCGAGCAGGCGCAAGAACACCGCCCCGCCGGCCAGCGGGTCTCGGCTTACCTGCAGCGCCGGCATCAGAATCGCCTCGACGATGCTCGCCACCTTCAGGGGCCGTCCGCCCGCCGCAGCTTCCAGGCGGTCCAGGTAGGCGATGCGTGCCGCGTTCAGCGGTCCGAGCCTGCGCTCGAACACCTCGCGGACCAGCGCCGCCTTGGAACCGAAGTGGTAGTTGACCGCCGCCAAATTCACCCGTGCCCGGGACGTGATTTCCCGCAACGAAGTGGCGGCATAGCCCCTTTCCATGAAAAGAGCCTCGGCGGCAGCCAGGATTCGCTCGCGAGTATCGGGCAGGCTATGAAGTTGCGGACGCGGCATGCACGGGCCGATCGGCGCGTCGGGCTTCAAACAGGTGATTCAAACGGGTGTTTGAATCATCCGGGCGCGTCGCCGTCTTGTCAACCGGCTGCCGGAGGCCGCGCCGGCAGTGCTCAGCCATCCTGCCCTGGCTTCGGGAATTGTCCTCAGTCCTCGGGCGTCCGTGCCCTGTTGCGCTCAGAACTGCCCTTCTTCGAGCGCGAGCGTACTGGCCGAACCGTGCACTACTGCGTGCTCGTAGGCGCGCGCGAGCGGCACAACGTGCTCGGCGTAGAAGCGCGCAGTGCCGAGCTTGGCACGGTAGAAATCGTATTCCTCGGCGTTCTCGTCGAGCCGCCGCTTGGCGATGAGTGCGCTGCGCGCCATGAGCCAGCCCGCGGCGACGGTGCCGAACAGCTTGAGGAACGGCACCGAGCCGGCGGTGGCGGCCTTGATGTTGTGCGCGTAGGTCTCGACCATCCAGTCGGTGGCCCGCGCGAGCGACTGCACGCCTTCGTCAAGCGAGCGCCGAATGACGGAAAGCGCCGGATGCGAGGACACCGAGGCGAGATCCTGGTCCAGGGCGCGCATCTGCCCGAGCAGCCTTTTCGCCGTCATCCCTTTTTCGTACGCGATCTTTCTTCCCACGAGGTCGTTGGCCTGAATGCCGGTCGTTCCTTCGTAGATCGTGGTGATCCGCGCGTCGCGCAGGTATTGCGCGGCGCCGGTCTCTTCGACAAAGCCCATGCCACCGTGGACCTGCACCCCCGTGGAGGCCACCTCGATGCACTGCTCGGTGCACCAGCCTTTGACCACGGGGGTGAGCAGATCGAACATCGCCTGGTGCGCCATGCGCTCCGACTTGTCAGGATGCAGCAGCGCCTGATCCAGCTCGGCCGCGGCGAGCGAGGCCAGCGCGCGCATGGCCTCGGTCTGGGCCTTCATGCTCATCAGCATGCGACGCACGTCCGGGTGATGGATGATCGTCACCCGCTCGCCCGCCTTCACGCCAGGTTCCCGACCCTGCACGCGTTGTCTGGCGTAGGCCAGCGCATGCTGGTAGGCACGGTCGGCCATGGCGACGCCTTCGATGCCCACTTCCAGACGGGCGAAATTCATCATCGTGAACATGAACTCCAGCCCGCGATTCTCCTCGCCGACCAGATAGCCGACCGCTCCTTCCCGGTCGCCGTAAGCCATCACGCAGGTCGGACTGCCGTGGATTCCAAGCTTGTGCTCGATCGACACGCATCGGACGTCGTTGCGCGCCCCGAGCGAGCCGTCCCTGTTCACCAGAAACTTCGGCACGATGAACAGCGAGATGCCCTTGACGCCCTCCGGAGCGTTGGGCGTGCGTGCGAGCACCATGTGCACGATGTTCTCCGCCATGTCGTGCTCACCCCAGGTGATGAAGATCTTGGTGCCCTGGATGCGATAGTGGTCGCCCTGGGGAGTGGCGCGCGTGCGCACCGCGGACAGATCCGACCCGGCCTGCGGTTCGGTCAGGTTCATCGTTCCGGTCCACTGGCCCGAGACGAGCTTGGGCAGATAGAGGGCTTTCTGCGCCTCGGTGCCGTGGCGCGAGAGGGCGAGCACGACGCCCGCGGTCAGCATCGGGCACAACGCGAACGACATGCACGCGGCATTCCACATCTCGGAGGTCTGCGCGGAAACGACGTGCGGCAGTCCCTGACCGCCCCACCTCGGATCGTTGGCCAGTCCGACCCAACCGCCTTCGCAGAATTTCCGGAACGCTTCCTTGAAACCCGGCGCCGAGATGACGGTATCGCCTTCGAGCCGCGCGCCGACGCGGTCCCCGGCGCGATTGAGCGGATCGAGCACGCCGCCGGCGAACTTGCCCGCTTCTTCGAGGATGGCGTCGACGAGGTCGGCAGTCACCTCCTCGCACCCGGGAAGCACGCAGATCGGATCGAGCCCGATCAGCTCTTTCACCACGAACTTCATGTCCCGGATCGGTGCGGTATAGGTCGACATCGTTGACTCCCAGCGGAAGTGACTGCACTGCAAAGAAACAAAGCCCGGAACCGGCCCCCCGAGGGCACCGATTAGAGGCTTTTGACGAGCTCGGGCACGGCCTCGAACAGATCGGCCACCAGGCCGTAGTCGGCGACCTGGAAGATCGGCGCCTCGGCATCCTTGTTGATCGCGACGATCACTTTGCTGTCCTTCATCCCGGCCAGGTGCTGGATCGCTCCCGAAATTCCCACCGCGATGTAGAGTTCCGGAGCGACGATCTTGCCGGTCTGCCCGACCTGGTAGTCGTTTGGCACGAAACCGGAATCGACCGCGGCGCGCGAGGCGCCCACCGCGGCGCCGAGCTTGTCGGCCAGGTCCTCCAGGATCCGGAAATTCTCGGCACTGCCCATGCCACGCCCGCCGGATACGATGACGCGCGCGGAAGTCAGCTCCGGGCGCACCGACTGCGTGAGCTCCTGCCCCACCAGCGAGGACAGCCCCGGGTCCGCGGCGGGCGCGATGGATTCGACCTTTGCATCGCCCCCCAGCGGGGCGGCATCGAAACCGGTGGCGCGCACGGTAATGACCTTGATGGGGTCGAGCGCCTGAACGGTGGCGAGCGCGTTTCCGGCATAGATCGGGCGAACGAAGGTGTCTGGCGATTCCACCTTCACGATGTCCGAGACCTGCGCCACGTCGAGCAGCGCGGCGATTCTGGGCATGAGGTTCTTGCCAAAGCTCGTGGCCGGGGCGAGAACGTGGCTGTAGCTCCTGGCCAGAGGAACCACCAGCGCGGCGAGATTCTCCGCCAGCGGGTGCGCGTAATGCGGCGCGTCGCACACCAGTACCATGGCTGCGCCCGAGATCTTCGCCGCGGACTGCGCCGCGGCCGCGCACCGGTGACCGGCCACCAGAACGTGAATTTCTCCGCCGATCTGCCGGCCCGCCGTCACGGTATTGAGGACGGCGGGCTTGACCGACGCGTTGTCGTGCTCCGCAATGACCAGGATGGGCATCAGATGACCTTTGCCTCGTTACGCAGCTTGTCGATCAGCTCGGCGACGCTCTTGACCTGCTTGCCGGCACCGCGCTTGGGCGGCTCGGCGACTCTCAGCGTCTTGAGCCGCGGTGCGATCTCCACGCCGAGCGCTTCGGCACTCAGCGTCTCGAGCGGCTTCTTCTTCGCCTTCATGATGTTGGGAAGGGTCACATAGCGCGGCTCGTTGAGCCGCAAGTCGGTCGTCACCACGGCCGGCAAGCGGATGACCAAGGTCTCCAACCCGCCGTCCACTTCACGGGTCACCCGGGCGGAGTCGCCCTCGACCTGGAGCTTCGACGCAAATGTCGCCTGTGCCCAGCCCAGCAGCGCTGCCAGCATCTGCCCGGTTTGGTTCGAATCGTCGTCGATCGCCTGCTTGCCCATGATGACGAGCTTCGGCTGCTCCCTGACCGCCACGGCCTTCAGAATCTTCGCCGCGGCGAGCGGCTGGATCTCCGCGCCGCTTTCGACCAGGATCGCGCGGTCGGCACCGATGGCCAGGGCGGTGCGCAGGGTTTCCTGACACGCCGCGGGCCCGATCGACACCGCGACGATCTCCGTCGCCGCGCCGGCTTCCTTCAGGCGCACCGCCTCCTCCACGGCGATCTCGTCGAAGGGGTTCATGGACATCTTGACGTTGGCGGTCTCCACGCCCGACCCGTCGGACTTCACGCGCACCTTCACGTTGTAGTCCACCACGCGTTTGACCGGAACCAGTACTTTCATTTCGCGGCCTTGGAATGCTCGGTTGGAAAGGTGCGGATTTTAGCGCAGCGCAGCACTGCGTTTGACCGCAAACACACGCAGCCGCAGAGAAATTCGACGCGGGTTTGCCGGGAAAGCGAAGTCGAGTAGCCAGGAAGCGTTGAGCCTTCGCATCTCGATTCCTGGCGCTGTTTCTGGACCCTTTCCCCGTGCCTCCGTAATCAAGCCGTTTTCGCCCGCTCGCGCAGGAGGTTTTTCTGGATCTTTCCGGTGGAGGTCTTGGGCAGCGAGCCGAACACGACCTTCTTGGGGCACTTGTAATGCGCCAGACGCTCGCGGCAGAAGGCGATGATGTCCTGCTCGCTGACTCGCGGGGCATCGGGCTTCAGGGTCACGAACGCGCAGGGAACCTCTCCCCATTTCTCGTCCGGTCGAGCGACAACCGCGGCTTCGAGGACTGCGGGGTGCCGGTAGATGACATCCTCCACTTCGATCGTGGAGATGTTCTCACCACCGGAGATGATGATGTCCTTGGACCGGTCCTTGATCTTGACGTAACCGTCCGGGTCGACCACCGCCAGGTCCCCGGTATGGAACCAGCCGCCCGCGAAGGCCTCTTGCGTGGCTTGCGGGTTGTTCAGGTAACCCTTCATCGTGATGTTGCCGCGAAAGAAAATCTCCCCCATGGTCTGTCCGTCGCGCGGCACCGGCTGCAAAGTCTCGGGATCGAGGACTTCCATCGCTTCCTGCAGCACGTAGCGAACGCCCTGCCGGCCGTTGAGCGCGGCGCGCTGCTCCAGGGGCAACTGCGCCCATTCCGGGTGTTTCGCGCATACCGACGCCGGCCCGTAGACCTCGGTAAGCCCGTAGACGTGCGTCAACTCCACGCCGATGCGCTCGGCACCCTCGATCACCGCCTGGGGCGGCGCAGCGCCGGCGATCATCGCGTGCAGCCTGTGGCTGATTCCCGCCCGCAGCGCGGCAGGGGCGTTGATCAGCATGTTGTGCACCACCGGAGCGCCGCAGAAATGCGTGACCTGGTGGCGGCGGATCAGATCGAAAATCAGCGCGGCATCGACCTTGCGCAGGCACACGCTGACGCCCGCCACCGCCGCCAGGCTCCATGGAAAACACCAGCCGTTGCAGTGAAACATCGGCAGGGTCCACAGATAGACCGGGAAGTGCGGCATCGCCCAGGTGACGATATTGGACAGGGCATTCAGATAGGCGCCGCGGTGATGCGTCACCACCCCTTTGGGATTCCCGGTGGTGCCTGAGGTGTATGACAGCGCGATGGCGTCCCATTCGTCGTCCGGCAGACGCCACGAAAACCCGGGATCACCGCCGCCCAGGAATGCCTCGTAATCCATCTCGCCCAGACGTTCACCCCCGGGTCCGAGGGGATCGACGATGTCGATCACCAGCGGCGGCGTCGTGAGCCTGCGCAGCGCCCGCGAGACGGTCGGAGCGAACTCGGTATCGGTGATCAATACCTTGGCCTCCCCATGGCCGAGCATGAAGGCGATTGCCTCGGGATCGAGCCGGGTGTTCAGCGTGTTGATGACCGCGCCAGCCATCGGAATGCCGTAATGCGCCTCGAACATGGCGGGCACGTTCGGTGCCATCACCGCCACCGTATCGCCAACCCCCACGCCGCGTTGCGACAGCGCCGAGGCCAGGCGCCGGCAGCGTGCGTAGACCTCGGCCCAGGTCGTGCACTGGTCCCCATGGATCACCGCAGGGCGGCGTGGGTAGACATCGGCGGCCCAGGTCAGAAAGGACAACGGGGACAGCGGCACGTAATTGGCCGGGTTCTTGTCCAGCCCGACGCTGTAGGGATTGACGCGGTGGTTGGTGCTCATGGGCGGTCGAGGTGCGTGGCAGGCCGGTGGCCGAGTTCGGGTGCTGAGCAAGGCAGCAATGATAGCCGGCGCGCTCCTGCCGGGAGCGGCGCAGCCGAAGCAGTTTGGAAATCTAGAAATAGACGCAAATTCCAGCTAAAACTGGTTGACATCACTAAGAAAAGTGGTTGCTAGAACACGCCCAATTGGTGTTAAGATTCCACATTAGGTTCCGCTCTTAAGCGGTCGAATTGGCGAGAATGGACTCCAAATGGTAGCCGCGAGGGCCTACCCGTGATGGTCGAGCGTTCCAACCGCACGTTCATCTGCAGCGTGCTATTCCTCGACATCGTCGAGTACTCGCGCAAGCCGGTCGCGGAGCAGATCCAGCTGAAGGATCGCTTCAACGCGCTCATCGCCGACGCGATTCGCGACATCGCCCCGGCCGACCGCATCATTCTGGATACCGGCGACGGCGTCGCTATCAGCTTCCTGGGTGACCCGGAGGACGCATTGTTCGTGGCCATGAGCCTGCGCGACGCCTTCGCCCCGGAGCCCGACGCGCCGCCTCGCTTCCCTGCCCGGATCGGGGTCAACCTGGGTCCAGTGCGCCTGGTCAAGGATCTGAACGGCCAGCCCAACATCATCGGCGATGGAATCAACGTCGCACAGCGCGTCATGGGCTTCGCGAAGCCCGGCCAGATCCTGGTCTCCCGTTCCTACTACGAGGTCGTGTCCCATATCTCCGAGGGATACGGCCAGCTGTTCCAGTACGAGGGCTCGCGGACCGACAAGCACGTGCGGGAACACGAGGTCTACAGCGTCGGCTATACCGGAACGCGCGCCTCGGTGCGCTCGCCTGCGGAGCGCGCCCGCGCGTCCTCCCTGGACCATGCCCGGCAGTCGGCTACCGCCAGCATCGCCTCCGGCCCACTGCTCCAGAAGATCGAGCCCTGGCTCAACAACCGCTCACTCGCCTACGGCACCGCGACCTTGTCGGTCGCCGCATTTGCCGGCGCCCTGCTGCTCAACTTCCTGAGCGAGCCGGCGATCTCGGAACGATCGGAGCCGTTGTCCGCGCCGGTGGTGCGAAAGACCACGACGGTGCCGCAGATCGCGCCGGAACTGGAGCGCTCCCTCCTCGAGAAGCCCAGGGCCGCCGCCCAGAAAAAGCCCCTTTTCGCCCGCCTCAAGCAAGAGCGGCGGCCCGCCCGGCAAAGCGCGCCGGCGCGGCAGGAAACGGTGGCACCGGCGGCCGCCGAGCCAGCGCAGGGCTCGGGCATCATCGCCCTCGCCATTGCGCCCTGGGGAGAAGTCTACGTCGACGGGACGCGCGTGGGCGTGAGCCCTCCGGTCAACGAAGTCGAGGTCGCGCCCGGCATCCGCCGCATCGAGATTCGCAATGCCAATTTTCCGGCCTACACCCAGGTGGTCGAGGTGAAGCCCGACCAGAGGATCCGGATCAAGCACAAATTCAACTGACATGTCCTTCGCGCGTGCTCTCGGTTCGATGCTCTTCACCGCCTGGCTGGCGGCCGGCTGCGCGACCGATCCTTTTTCCGGCATCGGCTTCGGGCGCAGCGCCGGCGCGCCCTATATGGAGGAAGGCATCCGCCAGTACGAAGAAGGCAACTACCGCGTGGCAGCCCGGCGGCTGCACTTCGCCCTGGAGGAAGGACTGCCCCGCGCCGATCGGGTGAAGGCGCACAAGTACCTCGCCTTCATCGCCTGTGTGTCGGGACAGCGCCTGACCTGCCGCGAAGAGTTCGCCATTGCGCTCGAGCTGGATCCGACCTTCGAGCTGGAGCCGGCGGAGGCCGGACATCCCATCTGGGGACCGGTCTTCAGGAGCGTAAAATCCGGCAGAACCAAGAAGTGATGCCGTTAGCATGATCTCGACCCTCGGACGCTACGAAATCCTCGCCGAACTGGGCCAGGGCGCCATGGGCACGGTGTACAAGGCGCGCGACCCGTTGCTCGACCGCATCGTCGCGATCAAGACCGTCAACCTGATGCTGCCCAAGGACGAAGTCGCCGAGTACGAGGCGCGCTTCTACCAGGAAGCGAAGGCGGCGGGGCAGCTCTCGCATCCCAACATCGTCACCATCTACGACATCGGCAAAAGCGAGAAGCTCGCCTACATGGCGATGGAGCTGCTCGAAGGGCAGGAGCTGCGCAAGATCCTGGCGAGCGGGGCGAGCATTCCCGTCCCACAAGCGCTGGACATCGCAGCCCAGGTCGCCGACGGGCTGCAGTACGCGCACGAGCGCGGGATCATCCACCGCGACATCAAGCCGGCCAACATCATGGTGCTGAAGGACGGCCAGGTGAAGATCACCGATTTCGGCATTGCGCGCATGCGCAACAACGAAGTGAAGACCATGACCGGGATGATCCTCGGGTCTCCGAAGTACATGTCTCCCGAGCAGGTCTCCGGCAAGCGCGCCGACACCCGTTCGGACATCTTCTCACTGGGCGTGGTGCTCTACGAAATGCTGACCGGGACTTCCCCGTTCGTGGCCGACAACATTCACGGCGTCATGTACCAGACGCTGAACTTCACGCCACCGGCGCCGAAGACGCTCAACCCCGAGTTGCCCGACGTGCTGAACTTCATCTCGGCCAAGGCGCTGGCCAAGAATCTCGACGACCGCTACCAGCAGGCCAAGGACTTCGCGAACGACCTGCGCGAAGCGCGCCGCGCCATGCTCGGAGAATCGGCGGCTCCGAATCTGCTCGCCGCCACCCTTCCGCCCAAGCCTGTGCCGTTCGTCGAACCGGCGGTGCAGCTCACGCGCCAGGAAGACAAGCGCGCCGCCGTGACCGGCGCCCTCGAGGCGGTGGTGCCGGGCGGCGAAGCGATCGTGGACTCGGGTGAAGTCAGCTCGCCGGCGCTGGGTCTGTCCAAAGCCTTCGACTCCTTCGATGCCACCATGCGCCTGGCGGCCCTCACGGGCATGGAGCGGGAACTCGACGAGTTCTCCGAAACGCAGAAGATCGCCCGGCTCAAGGCGCTGTCCGAAGCCAGGCGCGGCACGCATCCGAGCATCTCGGACAGCACGACCTGGCGCAACGACGTCTCGGTCCCTCGCGCCAGGCCGGCCTCCAGCGGCGGCAGCGCGAGCGGGCTGCGCTACGTGTGGATCGCCAGCGCCGCGCTGGCGCTCGCTGCACTTGCCCTTCTGCTGACCGGCTGAGCGCGCCTTGCGCTAGCGTATTTTCGCGATCGCCTGGTCCACCCGGTCCACGGGCAACACCTCCAGTCCCTCGATCACCGATTTGGGGGCATTGGCACGCGGCACGATCGCCAGCTCGAATCCGAGCTTGGCCGCTTCCTTCAGCCGCTCCTGGCCGCGCTGCACCGGGCGCACTTCCCCCGCCAGCCCCACTTCGCCGAAGGCGACGGTTTTCTCCGGCAGCGGTTTGTTCTTCAACGAAGAGACAATCGCGAGCAGTACCGGCAGATCCGCTCCCGGTTCGGCGATCTGCACGCCGCCGACCGCATTGACGAACACGTCCTGGTCGAAAACCGGCAAGCCCGCGTGCCGGTGCAAGACCGCGAGCAGCATGGCCAGGCGGTTCTGCTCCAGACCCACGGTCAGGCGGCGCGGATTGGGCGCCTTTGCGTCGTCCACCAGCGCCTGGATTTCAACCAGCAGCGGCCGCGTGCCCTCCTGGGTAACCATGACGCAGGATCCCGCAACGTCGGCCGCGTGGCGCGACAGGAACAGCGCGGATGGATTGGCCACCCCGCGCAGGCCGTGATCGGTCATGGCGAACACGCCCAGTTCGTTGACTGCACCGAACCGGTTCTTGATGGCGCGCACCAGCCGGAAGCTGGAGTGGGTGTCTCCCTCGAAGTAGAGCACCGCGTCGACCATGTGCTCGAGCACGCGCGGACCCGCGATCGCCCCCTCCTTGGTGACGTGACCGACCAGCAGGAGCGCGGTGCCCGAGGCCTTGGCGAACCGCGTCAGCTGCGCGGCGCATTCCCGAACCTGGGCCACGCTGCCCGGCGCGGGCTGCAGCGCTTCGGAGTAGACGGTCTGAATCGAGTCGATGACGACGACGGCGGGCTTCTCGGTGCTCAGGACCGAAAGTATTTTCTCCAGCTGGATCTCGGCCAGCAGCTTGAGCGATCCGGTCTGAAGCCGCAGCCGCCGAGCGCGCAGCGCGATCTGCTGCACGGATTCCTCGCCGCTGACGTAGAGCGCCTTGCAGTCGTCCGCCATCGCGGCGCTCGCCTGCAGCAGCAAAGTCGACTTGCCTATGCCCGGATCGCCGCCGATCAGCACCACCGCGCCGCGCACCAGGCCGCCGCCGAGCACGCGGTCCAGCTCGCCGATTTGTGTCGATCGCCGTGGCTGTTCCTGTGCTTCCACCTGCTTCAGGAAAGTCAGCCTGCTGGTTTCGGCGAGCGCGTGATAGCGCGCCGCCTGCTTTTCGGCCACTGTCTCCAGCAGAGTGTTCCAGGCGCCGCAGTGCGGGCATTGCCCCTGCCATTTCAGCGTCTGCCCGCCGCACTCGGTGCAAGAAAAGACGGTCTTTGTCCTGGTCATGGCTTGCGGCCCGCGGTGCTGCCGGGGCGGTTGGCGCTGTGGGCCGCGGACACCGGAAAGCCCGACACGCAGCGCATGAACTCTTCCATCCGCATCGGCCGGCCCAGGTAGTAGCCTTGCGCGCAATCGCATCCGAGCGCCTTGAGCCGCTCGAGGATTTCGCGGTTCTCGACGCCTTCGGCCACCGCCCGCAGATTCAGGCTGTGCGCAAGGCCGACCATCGATTGGACGATGCGCTCGTGCACCGGGGCCTCGAGCATGTTGCGAACGAAAGACATGTCGATCTTCAACTCATCCAGCGGCATGTCGCGCAGCCGGCTCATCGACGAGTAGCCCGTTCCGAAATCGTCCATCGACAGTTCCAGCCCCAGCGCCTTGAGCCGCAGCAGCGCGTCCTGCGCCAGTGGTTCGTTTTCCATCACCGCGGTTTCGGTCAGCTCGATCACGATCCTGTCGGCGGGAACCGCCCACAGCGCCACGGCTTGGGAGACGACTTCCACGATGTCCGTCTCGCGCAGATTCTGCGCCGAGAAATTGATGCTCACCCCAAGATCGTTTCCCCCGGCGCGGCAGGTGGCGAATTCGCGCAGGGCGGTGTTGATCACCCATTGCGTGAGCTTCGCGATCAGGCCGGTGTACTCGGCGATCTGGATCAGGCGAAACGGTGGGATCATGCCTTTGCGCGGATGTTCCCAGCGCAGCAGTGCCTCCGCACCCGCCATTGCACCGGTGGCCAGGTTGATCTTGGGCTGGTAGCACAGGAACAGTTCGTTGTTCTCGATCGCCCGGGTGAAATCGCCCAGCAGCTCGAGTTGCGCCAGCGTCGATGGATCCGCACTCGGGTCGTAGAGCGCGGCACCCTGGCGTCTGGCCCGGGCTTCGGCCAGGGCGTGCGCGGCCCTTCGCAGCAGCTCTTCGCCCGACCTGCAGTTCGCATCCGCGAGCGCCACCCCCGCCCTGGCGCTCAGGTACATGAGGTGGTTCTCGACCCCGAACGGCTCGGCGAGTGCGCGGATCACTTTGCTTGCAGCCAGCAGCGCATGCTCTGTGGAGCGCACGTCGGTCAGCAGGCAACCGAGGTGGTAGCGCCCCAACTCGCCGACGAAGTCGCGGTCGGGAAGCGCATCCGCCAGGCGGCCCTTCGCTTCGCGCAGCAGCCGGTCGGTGGCGGCGAACCCCGCGCTGGTATCGATTCGCCACAATTCGCCGACGTCCACCATGAGTACCGCGCAGGTGCGCGCGCAGTGCTGCTCCACCGCCGAGCGCACCGCTTGGTGGAACTGCGCGTAGTCCAGACTGCGCCGGCTGGATGCGCTGCCGCCCGAACAACCGCTCACAGATAATAGTCCCGAGGCTCGATACCGAACATCCCGGGTTCGAGTGCGCGCTTGATCTCGTAAGGCACGCCGGCATCGGCAATCGGCGCGTGCATCAGGTCCACCGATTTCGGCGCCGGGTACTCGCGCTTGTGCGGGTCCAGAATGATCATCAGGCGCGGGCGCAGCCGATACGCCCGGTTGTGCGCCACCACGATCGCCACCTCACCGGTGTTCAGCTCCACGAGGCTGCCGACCGGATAGATCCCGATGCACTGCGTGAACTGCTCCACCAGCACCGGATGCAGGAACTTCCCGCCCCAACCGTGGATCACCTCCATCGCTTCATAAGGAGACACCGCCGTACCGGCCGGCCCGCCGAAAGTAAGTTCGCGATAGCAGTCCACGATGCCCGCCATCCTGCCATAGACGGTGAGCTCGGTGCCGCGCAAGCCTCGCGGATACCCGCTGCCGTTCTCGCGCTCGTGGTGCTGCGCCACGATCTCGACGACGCGTTCAGGCGTTCCCTTTGTCTGCCGCAGGATGTCCTCCCCGTACTGCACGTGACGCTTCATGAGCGCATATTCGGCCCGCGACAGGAGCTGTTTCTTGTCCACCAGCTCTCTCGGAAGCCGGAGCTTGCCCACATCGAGCAGCAGCCCGGCCATGCCGAGCAGCGCAAGCTCCGGGATGGGAAGACCGAGATGGCGGCCGAACGCCAGCATGTGAGCCGCCACCGACATCGCCTGCACGTATGCCGGTTGCGCCTCTTTGCGCATGCGCAAGATCAGCATTAGCGCGTCCGGGTTGGACACGATCGTTCCGACCAGGCCCTCGACCAGCCTCGAGACGGCCTCCGCATCGAGCGCTCTGCCGCGCTCGATGCTGTTGCGTATCTGCGTCAAGGTCTCGATTGCACTGTCGTAGGCCACCTTGGCGCTGGGCAGTTCCTCTTCGACGCTGCGTTCGATGGGGTAGGACTGCACTCCGAGTGGCACTCGCGCATCCTTCCCCGTGGCAAGACTCGCCAGCGGCCCGGCCCGCAGGCGCGCCGTGTTGGCCCCGATCTGCTCGCGCAGCGGATCGATGAATACGTACTCGCAGTACTCGCGCAGGGTCTCGATGTCCTCCGGCGACTGCACCAGAAATCCCTGCAGGGGAAACGGCGTGTCGAGCCACGGACGATCCAGCTCGAGCACGAACATGCCCGGTTTCAACTCGTCGATCGTCTTCTTGATCTTCACGGCTGAATTCGCGCACTCAGCTGGCCGGAGGCATCACGGGGATTCCATCACCGTGACGGGAACCCGGGCGCTCAGCGCGCACAACAGCTCGTAGCTCACCGTCTTTGCACTCCTGGCGATCTCGTCCACCGGCATTCCTTCCCCCCAGAGCACCACGCGGCTCCCCACGCCGGCCTGCGGCATGCGCGTGAGATCCACGCAGATCAGGTCCATCGAGACCAGCCCCACCGTGCGGCTGAGCCGTCCCGCCACCAGCACCGGCGTGCCGCTCGGCGCATGGCGCGGATAGCCGTCCGCATAGCCGCAGGCGATCACGCCGATGCGCATCGGTTCCTGCGCGGTAAACGTACCGCCGTAGCCCACGCGATCCCCAGGGCGCAGCCGCTGCACGGCCACGATCCGCGTTTCCAGCGTCATGACCGGCCGCAAGCCGAGTTCAGCGGCGGAAATCTCCGCAAAGGGCGAGCTGCCGTAGAGCATGATACCGGGCCGCACCCAGTCGCCGCGCGCCGCGGGATAGCGCAGCAAGGCCGCAGAGTTCGCCATGGAACGCGGCCAATGTTTTCCCAGAGCGCCATCGGGAAGCGCCGCCAGCTGCCAGTCCACGCCGCGGGCATCGTCAGCGTTGGCGAAGTGCGTCATCAAGGTGAGCGCGCCGAGCTTGCCCGAGGCGCGCAGGCGGCGGATGGCAGCTTCGACCCGTGCCGGCTCGAAGCCGAGCCGATTCATACCCGTGTTCACCTTCAGGAAAACGTCGATCGGCATGACGTTGCGCGCCGCTTCCAGCATGAGGATCTGTTCCTCGTCGTGGACCACCGCCGCGAGACGCTGCTGCGCGAACACCTCCACGTCGCAGGATTCGTAGAACCCTCCGAGCATCAGAATCGGTTTGCGGTAGCCGCTCTCGCGCAGCGCGACAGCCCTTTCCAGCTCCACCAGCGCCAGGCCGTCGGCGGCCTGCAGAGCGGGCAGCACCCGCTCCAGCCCGTGGCCATAGGCATTGGCCTTCACCACTGCCAGGAGCGACGCGTTGCCGGCGGCGCGCTGCGCAATCGCAAGATTGTGGCGAAGAGCGCCCAGATCGATGGTGGCGCGGACCGGACGGGGCATCGATTGATCGAGTTCTGGAAGGGGCGCGAAGGCCGCGGCGCAGCGTTGCGGCCATTTTAGAAGTCAGATGGCTTCCCTGCGGGATTTCCTCACCGCGCGCAGGCTCTTGTGGTATAAAGCCGCCGCCGCTGGAAGTCGCCCCCGAAGAGCCAAAAAAACGCCAACGCCCGCAATTATCCGATGAACCGGGGGTTCTACACGATCCTCGCGGCGCAGTTCTTCTCGGCACTGGCAGACAATGCGCTGCTGTTCGCCGCGATCGCGCTCCTCGCCAATCTTGAGGCGCCGCCCTGGCAGACCCCGGTCTTGCAGCAGTTCTTCGTTTTTTCCTACATCGTGCTGGCGCCCTTTGTCGGCCCGTTCGCGGACGCGCTCCCCAAGGGCCGCGTCATGTTCGTCGCCAATGCCGTCAAGCTGACCGGCTGCGCGATGATGCTGTTCGACCTGCATCCGCTGCTCGCCTACGGCGTGGTGGGCATCGGCGCCGCGATGTATTCTCCGGCCAAGTACGGCATCCTCACGGAATATCTGCCGCATCACCAGCTGGTGCTGGCCAACGGCTGGATGGAGGGGCTGACCGTCGCGGCGATCATTCTGGGCGCGGTACTCGGCGGTTTCATGCTCGCACCGCATTTCTACCTCATGGTACTGGGTGCCGGCGGTTCTGCCAGTCCGCTGCTGGAAAGCCCCGCCAAGCTGGCGATCCTGACCATTCTCGGCCTGTATCTCACCGCGGCCGCGATCAATCTGTACATTCCCCGAGTGGCGATCGATCACAAGCTGCCCAAGCGCACTCCGCTCTTCATTCTGCAGGACTTCTGGCACAGCTTCCGCCTGCTGTGGCGCGATCCGCTGGGCCAGGTCTCGCTCGCGGTGACCACGCTTTTCTGGGGCGCGGGCGCCACTTTGCGCCTGATCGTGCTGTCGTGGGCGGCACTGGCGCTGAACTTCGATCTGGAACGGGCGACCCAGCTCACCGCCGTGGTCGCCGTGGGGATCGCACTCGGCTCGGTGCTGGCCGCTCGCTACGTACCGCTCACGGGCGCGGTGCGAGTGCTGCCGGTGGGCATCGCCATGGGTCTGGCGGTGATCGCGATGGTTTTCATCGACGACTGGCGTCTGGCCGTGGCCATGCTGATCCTGATCGGGGCCATGGGCGGCTATTTCGTGGTGCCGATGAACGCCCTGCTGCAGCATCGCGGCCACCTGCTGATGGGCGCCGGTCACTCGATCGCCGTGCAGAACTTCAACGAAAACCTGTCGATCCTGGCCATGCTGGGCGCCTATGCGCTGATGTTGCGCGCCGATCTCACGATCCGAACGATCATCGTGCTCTTCGGCCTGCTGGTGGCGGGCGCCATGTACATCATCTACCTCAAGCACCGCCAGGACCAGGTCATCTGATCTGCACCGGCGAATCGGGCAACTCGTTGAGCGGCGCCCCTGAAGGGGGGAAATGCCGCGCCAGATGCGCGCTCACCGCGTCGATACCGGTGATCACCGCCTGCTCGAAGTCGTGGTTCTTCAGGCGGCTTTCCATTTCCCGGCAGATCGCCTCCCACTGCGTGTCGGGCACTTTGCGCGCGATGCCGCGATCGGCCACGATCTCGATGTCGTGATCGGCCAGCAACAGATAGAGCAGGACGCCGTTATTGTGCTCGGTGTCCCATACGCGCAGCGCGGAGAATACGTCGATCGCCCGTTCGCGCGCCGACAAGTCGCGCAGAACCGACCATGGGTCGAGCGCAGCTTCCACGGCGACGCGGACCTGCCCGCCATGCCGGCGCTCCGACGCCTCGATCGCCTCCTCGATACGCTGCATCGCAGGGCGCGGCAGGACCCGGTTCACCGCCCAGTCGGGAGTCACGAGATGGCGCAGCAACCGTCCGGGATTCATCTCACCATCGCCCCGAGGCGCCGCCACCGCCGAAGCCCCCGCCGCCTCCGCGCAAGCCGCCACCTCCCAGTCCGCCGCCGAAGCCTCCTCCGCCCCAGCCATGGCCGTACCTTGCGGGCCAGCCCGCACGCGCGCCACCGAACAGATTCAGGACGAAGGCGACCACCCCGACCGCTAACGCCAGCAGCAGCGAGCCGATCACGAGCCAGGCGGCAAAACCCGCCACACCGCCGATCAGCGCGGCGCCGCCGAAGCGTCCGAGCAACGCCCGCAACAGGCCGCCGACCACGAACACCAGGAGGAAGAACAACACCAAATAAGTTTCCAGCGCTTGGCCGCTGGGCGGGCGCTCGCGCGCCGCCGGTGCGGGCAACGGTTCGCCGGCGATCCGCTGCATCAAGCGCTCGAGGCCGATCGACAGCCCGCCGAACCAGTCGCCCTGCCTGAAGCGCGGCACGAACTCGTCCTCGATCAGCCGCTTGGCCACGGCGTCGGGGATCACGCCTTCCAACCCGTAGCCTATCTCCAGACGCATCGCCCGGTCCTCCTTCGCCACGATCACGATGACGCCGTCGTCGATCCCCTTGCGGCCGATCTTCCATTGCTCCGCCACGCGGATACCGAACGATTCGATCGGCTCCCCAGCCGTGGTGGGGATCAGCAGCACCACGATCTGCGTCCCCTTCTCGCGCTCGAACGCGGCCAGTGTCGAGTCGAGCCGCTGGACCTGCGCTGCGCTGAGCGTGCCGGTGAGATCCACCACCCGCCCGGTGAGCGCGGGCACCGCCACCTCGGCGGTGGCATGGCCGAAGGCGGCCAGCGCCCCCAGCAGCGCGAAAGCTCGAGCCAGCACGGCGGCTTACTGCGCGCGCTGCCGTTCCGGCCGCGAGAAGTCCACGGTGGGCGGCCGTGAGATCGCCTGCTCGTTTTCGACCGTGAACGAGGGCTTGGTCCTGAAACCGAAGAGCATCGCGGTC
The DNA here is from genome assembly GCA_035560005.1 of Burkholderiales bacterium. NCBI lineage: Bacteria > Pseudomonadati > Pseudomonadota > Betaproteobacteria > Burkholderiales > Burkholderiales bacterium. Next base: position 70,824 of record DATMAN010000071.1, read on the forward strand.
AGATTGGTCGGGAAGCTGCGCACCGTGGTGTTGTACTCCTGCACTGCGCGGATGTAGCGCTGCCGGGCCACGGCGATGCGGTTTTCAGTGCCTTCGAGCTGCGCCTGCAGGTCGCGGAAGTTCTGGTCCGATTTCAGTTGCGGGTAGTTCTCCACAACCAGCAGCAGGCGCGAGAGCGCCGAAGTCATTTCAGCCTGCGCGGCAATGAACTTCTGAAAAGCGGCTTCGTCTTCGATCAGTTCCGGCGTGGCCTGGATCGCGCCCACGCGGGCGCGCGCGTCGGTCACGCCCTGCAGGACGCTCTGCTCCTGAGCGGCGAAGCCCTTGACCGTGTTGACCAGGTTCGGCACCAGATCGGCGCGCCGCTGATACTGGTTGAGCACTTCCGCCCACGCCGCCTTGATGCCTTCGTCCTGCGCTTGCAGCGTGTTGTAGCCGCAACCGCCGAGCAATGCGGCCGCCAGCGCCCCGATCAGTGCCAATGTTCTTTTCATTGCCTTTCTCCCGAGATGTTGTAGGGCGCCGTTTAGCTTGGGGCGCCAGGACGCGCTTTCAACGCGCGCATGGTTTCCACGGCAAGGCACAGGTCCTCCCACGCCTTGGCCTTGTCGGTGAGATTGCGCAGCAGATAGGCCGGGTGATAGGTCACGATGAGCGGCGTGCCGCGGCAGTCGTGCACGCGCCCCCTCAGGCTGCCGATGGTCGCTTCCGTACCCAGAAGATTGTTGGCCGCGACCTTGCCCAGCGCGACGATGAGCCGCGGCCGGATCAGCGCGATCTGGCGCGTCAGGTACGGCTCGCAAGCGTGGACCTCGGCCGGTTCCGGGGTGCGGTTGCCGGGCGGACGGCACTTGACGATGTTGGCGATGTAGACGTTGTGTCCGCGCTTGAGTCCGATCGCCGCCAGCATGTTGTCGAGCAGCCGGCCTGCCTGCCCGACGAAGGGCTCTCCGCGCGCGTCTTCCTCGGCACCCGGCCCTTCACCGACAAAGAGCCATTCGGCACGCTCGTCGCCGACCCCGAACACGGCTTGCGTGCGCCCCCTGTGCAGCGCGCAGCGCGTGCAGGCGGCCACCGCCGCTTTCAACTGCACCCAGTCCATGGCGGACACGTCGATGTCGCGGGCCGGTCCGGCGAGCAGATCGCGCGACGGGCTGTCCGGTTCGGGCGGCTGCGCGACGGGCGCACGCGCATTTTCGCGGCGAATCCAGAGCGGCATCAGACCCAGGGCTTCGAGTGCGCGCGTGCGCCGCCTCACAAGGCGTACCCCATCAGGATGGCATCCTCGCGTCCCGGACTGGCCGGATAGTATCCACGCCTCACGCTCACCTCACGGAAGCCGACGTCGGCGTAGAGTCGGCGCGCCGCACCGTTGGACGGCCTGACCTCGAGGAAGAGGTGATCGGCCTCGGAGCGGCGCGCGAGGTCGATGAAGTGCATGAGCAGCGCCCGGCCGTAGCCCTTGCCCTGCCAAGGCGCGGCCACGCTGAGGTTGAGCAGGTGCGCTTCCTGCACCCCGAGCATCAGCACGCCATAGCCGATCAGCTCGCCGCCGCATTCCATCACCCGGCAACCGTAGCCGGCCTCGATCGAATCGGCGAAGTTCCCGCGCGTCCAGGGGTGCGAATAGATCTCGCGCTCGATGCGGGCGATTCGGTCGAGATCGGCCTCCCGCATTGGCCGGAATCTCGGCACCCGGTCCAGCTGTGCGCTCATCGCTGTTCGTCCATCTTGAGGGCGACCTTGTCCCGGACATAGAGCGGAACCGCTCGCTCGGCGGGGACTCCGGCGCCCGCGCGCAGGATTTCGGCGCCCAGCATCGCCACTTCGCGCGCGTGCGGATGCAGGCCGTGCCGGACCTCCGCGAGCTGCGCGCCATAGCGCTGCCGCAGGCGCTCTTCATGGCGATCGAACCCGCTGCCGCAACCGAGCCAGCCGTCCCCTTCGAGCGCAGGCGCGCCGAGCGCAGTGCACAGCACCGGCGCCGACACTTCACGCACGCCGGTCTGCGTGCGCTTGTAGGCGGCGTGATAGATCTCCTCCATGCGCGCATCCAGACAGGCCACGATCTTCGACCCGCCCGCTGCCCGCGCCAGTGCCGCCAGCGTGGTCACCGGGGCAAGCGGCAATCCCGCGCCGAACGCCAGGCCCTGGGCAACGCCGCAGGCAATGCGCAATCCGGTGAACGAACCGGGACCTGCACCGAACGCGATTCCGTGCAGGTCAACGAGTTCGATCCTTGCTTCGTTGAGCACCTCGTCCACCATCGACAGGATCAGATCGGAATGGCGCTGTCCGGCGTGCGCTTCGCGCACCGACACAGCCCCCGGACACAGCAGCGCGACGCTGCAGTATTCGGTGGAGGTTTCGAGCGCGAGTACGTTCAAGAGGCGAACCGGGTGGCGTGGCAGGCGAATTCTAGCGAAACTGGATGCAAATGCCCGGCGGTATAATCGAACGAGCCGGCGAGCGCGCTCGCACGGCCAACAAGAACACTTCGGAGGAGTCCCATGAAACGCCTTGTGCAGTTCGCGGCGCTCGCCGCGGCGGTGTCGATCGCGATAATCGTCCCGGCGCACGCCCAGGACAGGATCCGGATCGGCATCATCACCTTCCTGTCCGGACCGGCCGCCGGACCATTCGGAGTGCCGGCGAAGAACGCATCCGACCTGATCGCGGAGGCGATGAACCGGGGCGGCGTCATTCCCGGCTACGGGACCCGCGGTCTTGGCGGCAAGCAGATCGAGCTGGCGTATGTCGACGAGGCCGGCGGCCCGACCAAGGTCGTCACCGAATATCGCAACCTGGTCAGCCGCCAGAACGTCGACCTGGTGATCGGCGTCATTTCCAGCGGCGATTGCCTCGCGGTGGCACCGGTCGCCGAAGAACTGAAGAAGTTCACGGTGCTCTTCGACTGCTCCACCAACCGCATCTTCGAAGAGGCCTCCTACAAGTACGTGTTCCGCACCACGACGATGGCCACGCAGGAGAACGTCGCCGCGGCGCGCTATGTTGCCGAGCACTATCCCGACCTGAAGACGTTCTCCGGCATCAACCCGAACTATGCGTGGGGCCAGGATGCCTGGGCCGACTTCACCGAAGCGATGAAGATCCTGAAACCCGGGGCGCAGATCGCGACCAACGTCACGCCCAAGCTCGGGGCCGGCCAGTACAGCACCGAGATTTCCGCACTCCTGGGCAGCGGTGCCGAGATCATCCAGAACTCGCTGTGGGGCGGAGACCTCGAAGCCTACATCCTGCAGGCGGCCCCGCGCGGTCTGCTCGCGCGCATGCCGAACATCATGATCACCGGGGAAACCGTGCTCGAGCGTCTGGGCGACCAGTTGCCCGACGGCACCATGATCGGGGCGCGCGGACCCAACGGACCATTCGCGCCGTCCACCCCGCTCAACAACTGGTTCAGGAAGGCCTACCAGGAGCGCTTCGGGATGATGCCGGTGTACGCTTCCTATCACATGGCCACCGCTTTTCTCGGCGTCAAGGCCGCGTGGGAAAAAGCGCAGGCGGCCGCGGGCGGCAAGCAACCCACCATCGATCAGGTGATTGCGGCGTTCGAATACCTCAAGTTCGACTCGGTCGCCGGCACCGTGGACATGTCCCTCGGCAAAGGACACCAGGCGGTTCAGCACGTGCCTTACGGCACGGTGAAGAAAGTCGGCGGCAAGGTCACGCTCATCAACGTCAAGTACTACCCGCCGGAGCAGATCAGCCCACCCGACGGGATGAAGAGCGTCGAATGGATCCGATCGGGCTTCAAACGCTGAAGCCGCGTTCACCACGGAAGCGCAGAGAAGTTGAACGGACCGATTGACCCAGAGACTACAAGGCATATAGCAACACCGGCAACCACGCAATCGAATCGCGATTGCCCGGGTGTCTCGGCGCCCTGGTGGCCGAGCTCTTGTCTTCTCGTTCGGCAATCTGTCTCTGTGCCGGTGTGGTGGCTCTTTTCTGGGAGGAGAACATGAAAGACAAGATCAGTTCACCGGCCTCGGCCGGCCGGCGTGAGGCAATCAAGGCGGCCGCCGCATTGTCGGTCGTGCCACTGCTGGGTTTTCCGGCGGTGCTGCGCGCCCAGGGCGACGCCATCAGGCTGGGCCACCTCACGCCGCGCACCGGATTTCTCGGGCAGGTCGGCGAGTACGGCTTCAAGGGTGCGACACTTGCCGTGGAGGAAGCCAATGCGCGCGGCGGCGTTCTCGGTCGCAGGATCGAGCTGATCGCCGAGGACAGCGTCAATCCGCAGACCGCGGTGAACAAGGCGCAGAAGCTCATCGAGCGCGACAGGGTCATCTGTCTGATCGGAGAGATCAGCTCGGCTTCGGGGCTGGCGATCGGCGAGCAGGCGCAGCGCTACAAGATCCCTTTCTTCAACACCGGCTGCAATTCGGACGCACTGCGCGGCTCCAACTGCAAGCGCTACATGTTCCACATCGAAGGCAGCAACACCATGTACACGAAAACCATCGGTACCTGGCAGTTGCAGAAGAACCTCATCAAGGGCGCGCGCTGGGCCTTTCTCACCGCCGACTATGCCTTCGGCCACGATCTGTACAAGGTGTCCTCGCGCTTCCTCGAGGAGCACGGCGGCATCATCCTGAACAACGATTTCGTGCCGACCAACACCGCAGACTACAGCGCCTACATCCTGAAGCTGCGCCAGCTCAAGCCCGACTTCGTCTATCTCAATCTGGCGGGCGTGGACCAGACCACCTTCCTCAAGCAGTACCGGGAGTACAACCTGCCCTACGAGCTGGCCGGCGGCGTCATGGACACCGCCCCGTTCTGGGCGGCCGGGCTGGAAAACCTCTCCGGGCACTGGCAGAGCCTGTGGTATCACGGCCTGACCGTGCCGGCCTCCCGGACTTTCACCGAGCGCTTCGTGAAGAAGTTCGGACATCCGCCGGAGAACCAGGCGTGGGGCGATTACGTCGGGGTGCGCATCGTCCTGCAGACGGTGGCCGAAACGAAGAGCACCGAGCCACGCCGACTCATCGAGCACCTGGAGAAAGGCGCCGAATTCGATCTGCTCAAGGCACGCAAGGGCAGGTTCCGGGACTGGGATCACCAGTTGCTCCAGGAAATGTACGTCGTCAAGGTCAAGGACAAGTCCCGCTCGAAGGACAAGTGGGACATCTTCGACCTGGTCGAAACGGTGCCCGACGCTAAGGGCTCCCTCGAGCTGATCCAGCCTACGCAGGCCGAGAATCCCTGCGACATGCCAGCCGCCTGAGTTCTCGGTGCTGCTGCTCGAGCAGATCGTCAACGGCCTGCTGGTCGGGTCCTACTACATCCTGCTCTCGCTCGGACTGTCGCTGATCTTCAGCCTGGGCGGGGTGGTCAATCTCGCACACGGCGCGTTCTACGCCGTGGGCGCCTATCTGGCCTGGGAGATCGAGAAGCGCGCCGGCTTCTTCGGGGCGATGGGCCTGTCGCCGGTGGGGGTGGCGCTGATCGGCATGCTGGTCGAACGCTTTGCCCTGCGTCGCCTCTACAGCAAGGACCCGATGCTCGGGCTGCTGTTCACCTTCGGCCTGGCGCTGACCGCGGAACAGGCGCTGCGCATCGTCTGGGGCAGCACCGGCCTGCCGTTCGCCATGCCCGATGCCCTGCGCGGCCAGCTCATCCTCGGCGACTTCATCTACTCCTATTACCGTCTGTTCATGCTGGCGGTGGCCGCGCTCGGCGTGGCGGGCTGCTGGCTGCTGCTGAACAAGACCGCCTTCGGCATGGTGGTGCGCGCCGGCACGCGCGACCCGGAAATGGTGCGGGCGTTGGGAATCAACCTGCGCCCGACGCTGACCGCCGTGTTCGCGCTCGGCGTCGCGCTGGCGGGCCTGGCCGGCGTGCTCTCGGCCCCGCTTGCCGGCGTGCAGCCGGCCATGGGCACCGAGATTCTCACGGCGACCTTCGTGGTCGTCGTCATCGGCGGGCTGGGCAGCTTCTGGGGCGTGGTGCTGGCCGGCCTGCTGGTGGGCGCGGTGCGCGGCGTGACGATCTACTTCTATCCCCCCGCTGCCGAAGCCTCGATGTATCTGCTGATGATCCTGCTGCTGCTCCTGCGGCCGCGCGGACTGATGGGCGAACGCTTCGAGAAATTCGAATGAGCCCCGCCCGGCTGCTGCGCCATCCGCTCGCCATCGCCGCGATCGGCATCGTCCTGCTGCCGTATTTCGTGCTGGCAACCGGCTTCACCTATTCGACCGCGACCGAGATCGCGTTGATGGCGATGGTGGCGCTCGGCTTCAACCTGCTGCTCGGCTACACCGGCCTGCTTTCGTTCGGTCACGGCCTGTTCTTCGGCATCGCCGCCTATAGCGCGACGCTGTCGCAGATCCACTGGTTCCGCGACAGCTTCTTTCTGCCCCTGCTGACGGCCGTGGCGCTCGGCGTGCTCCTCGGCCTGGTGGTCGGATTTCTGGTCCTGCGCCGGCGCGGCGTTTACTTTTCGCTCATCACGCTGGCCTTCACCGCGCTGGTGTTCTACATCGCTTTTCGCTGGACCTCGTTCACCGGCGGGGAGAACGGTCTGTCCGGCATCCAGCGCCCGGTGGTGCTGGGGCTCGATCTGGATTCCGCGCAGGTGTACTACTGGTTCTGCTGCGCGATCGTGCTGCTCGTGATGTACGCCCTGCTGCGCGTGGTGCACTCTCCGCTGGGGTCGGTACTGAAGGCCATCCGCGAAAACGAGACGCGCGCACGTTTCGTGGGCTATCCGGTCGGCCGCTTCAAGCTGGCGGCATTCGTGATTTCGGCAACGGTGACCAGCCTGGGCGGAGCGCTCACGGCCTTTCTCAAGCTTTTCGTGTCCGCAGACTTCGTGCATCCCAACTTCTCGGGCGAAATACTGGCCATGACGATCTTCGGCGGCGTGGGCAGCTTTCTCGGACCGGCCCTGGGCGCCTTCGCGTATCTGATGATGCGCGCGGTGCTCTCCGCCTATACCGACGCCTGGCAATTCTGGTTCGGCCTGATGTTCATGGGCTTCATCCTGTTCTCGCCGCTCGGGCTGGTGGGCATCGGGCAGCGGCTGCTCGCGCCGCTGCTGCCACGGCGCACGGTGGCCGGCGCCATGGCGCAGCGGGTCGTGCCGCAACCGGGGCAGTCGGTTCCCGATTTCCTAAAGGTTCACGCACCCGGTCACGGCCGCATTCTCGCGTGCCAGGCAGTGACCAAGCGCTTCGGGGATTTCGCCGCGGTGGATCGCGTCGACTTCGAGCTGGAGGATCGCCGGCTGCATGCCTTGATCGGACCCAACGGGGCAGGCAAGACCACGCTGTTCAACGCGATCTCGGGCATGTTCGCACCCGACGCCGGTGCGATCCGGTTGGGCGGGCAGCGCATCGAAGGCCGATCCGCGGACGAGGTCGTGGCGCGCGGGCTTGCGCGCTCGTTCCAGATCACCAGCCTGTTCCTGAACCTCACCGTGTGGGAAAACCTGCGCCTGGCTTGCCAGGCGCGCGATCCGCAGCGCCTGAACGCCTGGAAGGCAGCGGACGCGCTGACCGGGGTCAATGGCGAGACGCGCGAACTGGTGCGCTTTCTCGGGCTGGAAGGCCTGGAGCAGGCCGCCGCGGCGGATTTGTCCTACGGCGGTCAACGACTGGTGGAGATCGGACTGGCCCTGGCCACGCGCCCGCGCGTGCTGCTGCTCGACGAACCCCTGGCGGGGCTCGCGGCCGCGGAACGCGAACGCATCAGCCGGTTGATCCGCGGGCTCACCGAGCACATGGCCGTGCTGCTGGTCGAGCACGACATCGACCGTGTCTTCGACATGGCCGACCGCATCACCGTGATGAACGAAGGCAGGGTGCTGGTCGAAGGCGACAGCCGGACGGTGCGCACTCATCCCGAGGTTCAGCGCGTCTACATCGGCAGCGGACACGCGCACCTGGCGGCGCGCCGGAGCGCGCGCGAACGGACCCCCGAGCGCGCCTTGCTGGCTCTGGAAGGCGTCAACACCTTCTATGGCAAGAGCCACATCCTGCACGACGTCTCGCTCGTCGTACGCGAGAAGGAAGTGACCGCGCTGCTCGGACGCAACGGTGCCGGCAAGTCCTCCACCTTCAAGAGCATCCTGGGCATCGCGCGCCCCGCTTCCGGGAAAATCGAGTTCGACGGCCGGCTCATCTCCGGGCAGACGCCCGAGAAAATCGCGCGCCTTGGCATCGGACTGGTGCCGCAGGGCCGCAGGCTGTTCTCCGGCCTGACGGTGGAGGAAAATCTGCGCCTGGGCGCCCTCGCGCGCCGGACAGGCGCCGGGCTGATGTGGGATCGCGAAAAAATCTACCAGTATTTCCCGCGCGTGCGCGAGAAGCTGCACACCAGGGCGGACCAGCTCTCCGGCGGCGAACAGCAGATGGTGGCGATCGCGCGTGCCCTGTCCGGCAACGTGAAGCTGCTGCTGCTCGACGAGCCGTTCGAGGGGCTGTCCCCGGCCATGGTCGAGGAAGTGTTTCGCACCATCGAGAATCTGCGGCGGGAAGTGTCGATATTGATCATCGAGCATCATCTCGACCTGGTGCTGGCACTGGCCGACCGCGCCTACGTGCTCGATCGCGGCTACGTCTCGCACGAAGGCCCGGCCGAGCCGCTGCTCACGGACCTGGAGTTCCGCAAGCAGGTTCTATGGCTTTGATGGCGCGATCCACCGCGCCGGCATGCAGACGCGAAGTAGAGCCAGACACGACCACCGAGGCACGAGCTTGAAAGACACACCATGGAACTGACGGTTAAAGGACAACGGGTACTGATCACGGCCGGCGGAGCCGGGATCGGCCGGGCGATGACCGAGGTGTTTCACGAGGCCGGCGCCCGGGTCCACCTCTGCGATGTCGTGCAGGCTTCTCTGGACGACACCCTCGCGGCCTGCCCGGGCGTGACGGCCACATTGGCCGACGTCTCGAACCTCGCTGACGTGCAGCGCATGTTCGCCGACGTGCAGAAGCATCTCGGTGGTCTCGATTGCCTGATCAACAACGCGGGCATCGCGGGCCCCACCGGAAAGGTGGAGGAGATCGCAGTCGAGGACTGGGAGCGCTGCATCGCCGTGGACCTGAACGGCATGTTCTACTGCACGCGCCTCGCAGTGCCCATGCTCAAGGCCGCGGGCGGCGGATCGATCATCAATCTTTCCTCGGCGGCCGGCCGGCTGGGGTTTCCCTACCGCACGCCCTACGCCGCGGCAAAATGGGGCGTGGTCGGGTTCAGCAAGAGCCTGTCGATGGAACTCGGTGCGGACAATATCCGGGTCAACGCCATCCAGCCCGGAGTGGTCGAGGGCGATCGCATCAACCGCGTGATCGAGGCCAAGGCCAGGGCCGTGGGCATCAGCTTCGAAGAACAGAAGCGCATTGCGCTCGAGCGGGTCTCCATGCGCAAGATGGTGAGCCCGTACGACATCGCCAACATGGCGCTCTACCTGGCGTCCCCGGCGGGAGCGAATATCACCGGGCAGGCGATCTCCGTGTGCGCCGGCGTCGAGATGCTGGGTTAGCCACCGGGGGCACGCGGAGAAGACCCAGAGCCACGTCAAGCGCGGGATCGCGCTTCGGTTTCATTGGAGAGGAAATGGAAAAAATCGCAATCATCGGGTCGGGACTGATCGGGCGCGCATGGGCGATGGTATTCGCCCGGGCCGGCCATCCCGTGAAGGTCTACGACAACGATCCCGGCGCATTGGACCAGGCGTTCGCGCTGATCGATCAAGGGTTGCGCGAGCTGCGCAGCGCCGGCTTGATCACCGAAGATCCGAGCACCGTGCTGCGGCGTATTTCCGGCAGCGCGACGCTAGCCCAAGCGGTGGAAGACGCCGACTACGTCCAGGAGAACACCGCCGAGCGGCTCGATGTCAAGCGCGAGGTGTATCGGCAGCTCGACGAGGCGGCGCCTGCCCACTGCATCCTGGCCAGTTCCACTTCGACCATTCAGACCTCCCGTTTCAGCGAAGGTCTCGACGGGCGGCATCGCTGCATCGTCGCCCACCCTGTCAATCCCCCGCACCTAGTGCCGGTCGTGGAAATTTCGCCCGCCCCATGGACCGCTCCGGAAGTGGTAGCCCGGACGCGCGCACTGCACGAGAAAGTCGGCCAGGTGCCGATCACGGTCGCGCGCGAGATCGAAGGATTCATCTTGAACCGCCTGCAGGCGGCGTTGCTCAACGAGGCCTGGCGGCTGGTAAAGGAGGACTATGTGAGCGTCGAAGACCTGGACAAATGCATCCGGGACGGTCTGGGACTGCGCTGGTCGTTCATGGGGCCGTTCGAGACGATCGATCTGAACGCGCCCGGCGGCATTTCCGACTATGCGCGGCGCTACGGTCCCGTGCTCTACCAGATGATGAAGGACGTAAGGTACGAACCCTGGGACCATGCGTTGGTCGCGCGCATCGAAGCGCAGCGGCGCCGGCTACTGCCGCAGGCGGAACACGCCCAGCGCGAAGCCTGGAGAGACCGCAGGCTGATGGCGCTGATCGCCCACAAGCGGAGCCAGCCTCAATGAAGCGGGCGCTGCCCGTCTGCGTGCTGCTCGCGGGCGCGCTCTGCGGGCCCGTCCTGGGCGAGAAGCAGCCTGCGCTCGAAGACACTCGCGCGATCTATGCACTCAACCTGTTCGGCGCGGCCTGCATGGCGAACCTGGGCGACGCAGACAGGATTTCGGCCTGGGCCGGGTTAGAAGCGCTCGCGCCGCTCGACCCCGGCGAGGTAGCGCTGCTGCTCGCGGGAAAGCCCGGCCATGGCTGGAACGCCTCCGGTCCGAACGGCGAGGCGTTGCTCCTGCTGGGCGAGGACGGCGTGTGCTCGGTGTGGGCGCGCCGGGCCGCCGCCGCCCAGACCCAGGCCTGGGTGCGCGCGATGATGCAGCAGGCAGGCGCCGATGGAACGCGCGCCGAACTGGTCGAGGATCGCCTGCTGGACGGCCGCGGCGGCCAGTACCGGCTGGTGGCCTTTCGCCTGTCGTCGACCGGCAGCCCGCGGCAGTTCCTGCTGTCCTGCGCGACGACCGAGGCCGACAACGAGCAAGTGGCCGCCCAGCTCATGCTGAGCGTGGGCGAGATCCGACCGCGCTGAAGGCGCGCGAGCGTAACCGATGATCGAAAGCGGAGGCTCCGATGGCTGAGCGAAAAGTAATCATCACCTGCGCCGTGACGGGCGCGATCCACACTCCGTCCATGTCGCCCTATCTCCCGGTGACCCCGGAAGAGATCGCCGAGGCTGCAATCGGCGCCGCGCAGGCCGGCGCGGCCATCGTGCACCTGCACGCGCGCGACCCGAACGACGGCCGGCCGACGCAGGATCCGAAAGTGTTCCTGCAGTTTCTCCCACGGATCAAGGCCGCGAGCGACGTGGTGATCAACCTCACCACCGGCGGCGCCCCGACCATGACGGTGGAGGAACGGCTGCAGCCGGCGCTGCAACTGAAGCCGGAAGTCGCCTCGCTGAACATGGGCTCGATGAACTTCGGCCTCTACGAAATGCTGGCGCGATACAAGGAGTTCAAATACGGCTGGGAAAAGCCCTATCTCGCCGCCTCCGACGAGCGCATCTTCAAGAACACGTTCAAGGACATCGCCTACATCCTGGAATCGTGCAGCAGCAACAACACGCGGTTCGAGGTGGAGTGCTACGACATCGGACATCTGTACAGCGCCGCGCATTTTCTCGATCGCGGTCTCATCCAGCCGCCGCTGTTCATCCAGTCGGTCTTCGGCATTCGCGGCGGCATCGGTCCGCATCCCGAGGACGTCCTGCACATGAAGCGTACGGCGGATCGGCTGTTCGGTGACCAGTACCAGTGGTCGGTGCTCGGCGCGGGCCGCAACCAGATGTTCGTCGCGACGCAGTCGGCGGTGTTGGGCGGCAATGTGCGCGTGGGTCTCGAAGACAGTCTCTGGATCGGCAAGGGAGAACTGGCCAGGTCCAACGCGCACCAGGTCTCCAAGATCCGCCGCATCCTCGAGGAACTGGGGCTCGCGATCGCCACGCCCGAGGATGCCCGCCGCATTCTCAAGCTCAAGGGCCGGAACAACGTCAACTTCTGAAACCGGAACGAACCGCCCAGCACCATGGCAACAGGCCAGCGCAACGGCAAGTGGATGTGTTACACCCGAAGGAAGCGGCGCCATCCCGCGGCCGCTCCGCATGGTCGAGCTCCCTGGCGCCTTGCGGTCCCGGTGGTCCATTCAACAACATGAAGACCTACCAGATCGCCGCGATTCCGGGTGATGGCATCGGCACCGAAGTGATCGAAGCCGGCATTTGCGTACTGGAGGCGCTCGTGCGCGCCGACGGCAGCTTCGGCCTGGAATTCACACGCTTTCCCTGGGGCAGCGACTACTACCTGCGCCACGGCGAGATGATGCCGAAAGACGCGCTGGAAACCCTCAAGTTTTTCGACGCGATCTATTTCGGCGCGGTGGGCTCCACCGAGGTCCCCGACCATGTCACCCTCTGGGGCCTGCGGCTCGCCATCTGCCAGGGCTTCGACCAGTATGCGAACGTACGACCCTCGCGCGTGCTCCCCGGCATCGAGCCTCCCCTGAAGCTGGCCTCGCCGGCCGATCTCGACTGGGTGATCGTGCGCGAGAACTCCGAGGGCGAATATTCCGGCCAGGGCGGTCGCTCGCACCGCGGGCTGCCCGGCGAAGTCGCGACCGAGGTCGCGATATTCACACGCAAAGCGGTGGAGCGCATCCACCGCTTCGCCTTCGAGCTGGCCCGCAGCCGGCCGCGCAGGCAGCTCACCCTGATCACCAAGTCCAACGCCCAGCGCCACGGCATGGTCATGTGGGACGAGGTCTTTTGGGAGGTCTCGGCCGACTACCCCGACGTGAAGACCGAGCGCACGCTGGTCGATGCCGCCACGATGCGCATGGTTCTGCGCCCAGCCTCGCTCGACGTGATGGTCGCGACCAACCTGCACGCCGATATCCTGTCAGACCTCGCGGCCGCCCTCTCCGGCAGCCTCGGCATCGCGCCCACCGCCAACCTCAATCCGGAACGCAGTTTTCCGTCGATGTTCGAGCCGATCCACGGCTCTGCGTTCGACATCGCCGGCCGGGGAATCGCCAATCCGATCGGCGCCTTCTGGAGCGCGGTCATGATGCTCGAGCATCTCGGCGAACCGCGCGCCGCCGCACGGCTCATGTCGGCGATCGAAGCGGTGAGCGCACAGCGGATCTTCACACCGGATCTGGGCGGCGGCGCCAGCACCCGGGAAGTGACCGACGCCGTGATCCGCAACGTCTCAGCCACCGCGCCGCACCGTTGACTTCCGTGCTCCGCGCATCCGGTCCTGTGTGGCGCGCGCTCATAGAGCTCAGCGCCTTTCCCTCGACCGCTCCAGCGCCGCCTTGCAGGCGGCGAGCGCTTCGTCCCCGAAGCAGACGCAGCGCACTTCCTCCAGGGTGGCGTCGGTCTCCAGAAAGTCCGAAATCTCCCGCAGGGCCACCCCGCTCGCGGCCTCGAGCGGATACCCATAGGCCCCGGTACTGATCAAGGGAAAGGCGAGCGTGCGCACCTCGTGCTCCACCGCGAGGCGCAGGCTGTTGCGATAGCAGGCGGCAAGCAATTCGGGCTCGCCGTGCCGTCCACCGCGCCACACCGGCCCGACCGTATGAATGATCCATCGGGCCGGAATCCGGAAGCCGGGCGTAATGCGCGCCTCCCCGACGGGGCAGCCGCCCAGCTTCCGGCAGTACTCGCGCAGCTCGGGCCCGGCCGCGCGGTGGATCGCGCCGTCCACCCCGCCTCCGCCCAGCAAGGTGCTGTTGGCTGCATTCACGATGGCGTCCACCCGCTGACGGGTGATGTCGCCCTGGACGATGTGGATACGGGGGTGCTCCATGCGAGCACGATAGCGCGCGGCGCCGGCCACCGGCAATGCGGCCGAACCTCTGCTTTTATAATCCCGCCCATGCAGACCGGAGCGAGCGTTTCCACGGCGGCGACCGTACTGGTCGTCGACGACGACCAGCGGCTGCGCGAGCTGCTCGATCGCTATCTGGGCGAACAGGGATTCGGCGTGCGCACCGTTGCCGACGGCGCGGCGATGGATCGGGTCATGAGCAAGGAGAACGTCGACATGATCATCCTCGACCTGATGCTGCCGGGCGAGGACGGCATGTCGATCTGCCGTCGGCTGCGCGCAGCCGGCCGGCGCGTGCCGATCATCATGCTCACCGCGCGGGGCGACGAAGCCGACCGCATCGCCGGGCTGGAGATCGGAGCCGACGACTATTTGCCCAAGCCCTTCAACCCGCGCGAGCTGGTGGCGCGGATCAAGGCGGTGCTGCGCCGCCAGTCGCCCGCGTCGACGTTGCCCGGCGCGCCGGACGACAGCAAGGCGCCGGTCCGATTCGGCCCCTTCGAGCTGAACATCGCCAACCGCACGCTGACCAAGGCGGGCAAGCCGCTCGGGCTTACCACCGGCGAGTTCGCCATGCTCAAGGCGCTGGCGACGCATCCGCGCGTGCCGCTGTCGCGCGACAAGCTGATGGAGCTGGCGCGCGGGCGCGAGTACGGCGTGTTCGACCGCTCGATCGACGTCCAGGTCTCCCGGCTGCGCAAGCTCCTGGAAGAGGATCCGGCCAACCCGCGCTACATCCAGACGGTCTGGGGCGTAGGCTACGTCTTCGTGCCCGACGACGAGCAGCCGTGATGCGCCTGCACTGGCTACCGCAGTCCCTGCTTTCGCGTTCGATGCTGCTGATCGCCGCGCTGCTGGTGGTAAGTCAGCTCATCTGGTTCGGCCTGTACCGCACCTACAACGTGCGCACGCAATCGGAGTACCTGGCCACGCAGATCGCGAGCGTGCTGGCCACGGTGAGCGCCGCGCTGGAAACCATGCCCGCGGCCTCGCGCCGGCGCTTTTCGGAAAAGCTCCCCTCGCAGCACAATATCCGGCTGCTCCCGGCCACGGCCTGGGAGAACGGCGAGGTCGCGCTGCCGGAATCGCCGCTGCTGCGCGCCATCGGTGCGGAGCTCAAGCGCCAGCTGGGCAGCGATGCCGAGGCGCTGGTCATGCTGGAAGACGCCACGCGCGCGCTCTGGATCAAGATCCAGGTGCGCAACCAGGCCTACTGGGTCGTCTTCCCGCCGGGTTCGCGTGGTTCCGCCTCGGTGTGGGCCTGGGCGGGCTGGTCGTTCTTCGGCCTGACGCTCGCGATCGTGGGTGCCTACGTGCTGATGCTGCGCGTGAACCGCCCGCTGCGCGCGCTCACCGAAGCCGCTGAGCACGTCGGCGCGGGCAAAAGTCCGCCTCCACTGCCGGAAACCGGGCCGATCGAGATCCGCACGCTCTCGCGGGCGTTCAACCGCATGTCGGAGAACCTCAAGCAGCTCGACCAGGAACGCGCCGTTCTGCTGGCGGGCATCTCGCACGATCTGCGCACCCCGCTGTCGCGATTGAGGCTGGGCGTGGAGATGCTGCGGGAAAACGACAACGACCCGTTGCGCGAGGGAATGATCCGCGACATCGAGGACATGGATGCCATCATCAACCAGTTCCTCGATTTCGCGCGCGACGGCGGCGAGGAACCCATGCGCTGCGGCGAAGACCTGAACCAGATCGTGGCCAGCATCTGCAGCCGCTACGCCCGCATGGGCCGGCCGATCCGCGCCCGGTTGCAGCCGTTGCCGCCCATGATGCTCAAGCCCACCGCCACCCAGCGCATGGTAACCAACCTCGTGGACAATGCGGCCCGTTACGGCAATGGCGAGATCGAGGTGCGCACCGAGCGCGAAGGAGACAAGGCGATCGTGCGGGTGCTGGATCGCGGCCCGGGCATCCCGCAGGAGGAAGTGCAGCGGGTGATGCGCCCCTTCACCCGGCTGGAAGCCTCACGAGGCGGCGGAACCGGTTCCGGATTGGGGCTGGCGATCGTGGAGCGCGCCGCGCGGTTGCACGGCGGCGAAGTGCGTCTGCTCGCCCGTGCCGGCGGCGGGCTCGAGGCGCGCCTCGAGCTGCCCATCGAGCAGAAAGCCGCCTGAGCTTACGAACCGAGCGGCCAGCCGGCGAGCTCGCTGTAACTGGACCCTTCGGGACCGAGCTCGGAGCGCGCCAGAACCAGACGATCGACGACCCAGTTGAGCGCCTCGCCGGGTTGCCAGTGCAGGGGCGCGCACAGCGCCTTGCGCACCAGGGTGATGTGAGGCGCGAATTCGCGCTGCTCGATCGGAAAGCTTTCTTGCAGCAGTTTCTCGCGCAGCCGCAGCGCCAGGCTCCGGAGCGCGTCCGGGATTTCCCGGCTGCCTGCCCAGGCCACGCCGCTGTGAGGCCAGCAACCGACGCGGTCGATCGTCAGCTCGAATGCAGTCCCGTCGATCCTCTCGCCGATACCGCGCAGCGCGTCCAGGCGCCGGGCCTCGGTGTCGCCCAGAAAGGCCAGCGTCAAGTGAATGTTTTCCCTGCGCGTCGGGCGTCCACCCAGTTCGCGCTGCAATCTCCGGCCCCAGGCCGCGAGCGCGGCCTGAAGCGGCGGACCTGGCCACAGGGCGAAGAACAGACGCAGCGGAGGCGATTCACCAGGCATCGAGCAGAACGATCGCCTCGGCCGCAATGCCTTCGCCCCGGCCGGCGAATCCCAGCCGCTCGGTGGTCTTGGCCTTCAGGTTCACTTGCGAGCGGCGTACTCCGAGATCGGCCGCGATGTTGGCGATCATGGCCGGGATGTGGTCGGCCAGCTTCGGCGCCTGGGCGATGATCGTCGAATCCACGTTCACCACCCGGTATCGCTCGCGCGCGAGCAGCGCGGCGACCCGGCGCAGCAGCTCGCGGCTGTCGGCTCCGGCATACCGCGGATCGGTGTCCGGAAAATGCCGCCCGATATCACCCAGGGCCGCCGCACCGAGCAAGGCGTCGCTGATGGCGTGCAACAGGACGTCCGCATCCGAGTGTCCGGCCAGGCCCTTGTCGAACGCGATGCGCACTCCGCCGATGATCAGCGCTCTGCCTTCCACCAGCGCGTGTACGTCGAATCCCTGTCCGATTCTCATGCGATGCGACTCCGTGTCTGCCTGCTTCAGCCGCTCTTGCGTTGCCGGCTGGAGAGGATCGCTTCGGCGAGCTGCAGATCGTCGGGAAACGTCACCTTCAGATTTGCGACGCTCGATTCCACCAGCAGCGGCCGCAACCCAAGTTGCTCGACGGCACTGGCTTCGTCGGTCACGCGCCCCAGGTCCGCGGCCGCCAACGCTCGCTGCAACAGCGCGCAGCGGAACATCTGCGGAGTCTGCGCCTGCCACAACCGCTCGCGCGACTCGGTGGTGGCCACGCGCGCCTGGGCGTCGGCGCGCTTGAGGGTCTCCGCCACGCGAGTCGCGAGCAGTCCACCGACCGGATCGTTGTCCACCGTGGCGATGAGCCGTTCCAGCAGCAGCGGCGTCAGGCACGGACGTGCCGCGTCGTGAACCAGCACCCAGTCCTGCCCGTCGATCTCCGGGGCCAGGGCTTGAAGCCCGTTGGCGACCGAGCGCGCGCGGGTGTCTGCGCCCGTCTTTCTCGCTCGCAGCCGCGCGCCAAACAAAGCCCAGTCGTAGCGCTCGAACCATTCATCGTCCGGAGACAGCACGACCTGCACCGACTCGATCCGGGGATGCGAGAAGAGCGCCTCGATGCTCCAGGCGAGCATCGGCCGGCCGAGGAGCGGCAGGTACTGCTTCGGCCGGGAATCGCCCATGCGCAACCCGGTACCGGCGGCCGGGATGAGCGCGACGCAGCGGGACATACTGCTCCAGCGAGAAGGCGGGCGCTATTATCCGGGCGCGGGCGCGCGGCCGGCAACTACCCGGTCCTCTATAATCTGGCGCCCTTCGCATCATGGCATTGACGGCATCTCTTCCCGCCCCGGCCGGTCGCGTGCGTGTCTCCGCCCCGGCCGGCTCGGCGGATTCACTGCTGATCGCGCGGCTCGCCCGCGCGGCGCGGCCGCTGCTGGTCGTGACCGAGGACGCCCAGGAAGCGCAGCGCCTGCTGGAAGAAGTGCGCTTCTTCGCGGCGGATCTGCGGGTGCATCTGTTTCCCGACTGGGAAACGCTGCCTTACGACGCCTTTTCTCCGCACCAGGATCTGGTGTCGGAACGGCTCGAGACGCTGTATCGCCTCACCCGCAACGAATGCGACGTCATCGTCGTGCCGGTCACGACGATGCTCTACCGCCTCCCCCCGACCGCCTACCTGGCGGCCTATACGTTCCTGCTCAAGCGCGGCGACCGGCTGCCGCCGGCCGAACTGTCGCGGCAGTTGACCCTGGCAGGCTACAGCCACGTCAGCCAGGTGGTCAGTCCCGGCGAATACAGCATGCGGGGCGGAATGATCGATCTGTTTCCGATGGGCAGTGCGCTGCCCTATCGCATCGAGCTGTTCGACGAGGAGATCGACAGCCTGCGCGCCTTCGATGCGGATACCCAGCGCAGCATCTACAAGGTCAACGAAGTGCGGCTGTTGCCGGCGCGCGAATTCCCCACCGACGAGCAGGCCAGGACCCGGTTCCGCAGCCGGTTTCGCGAAGCGATCGAGGGCGATCCGACCCGTAGCCGCATCTACAAGGACATTTCGCAGGGCGGCTTGCCGGCGGGCGTCGAGTACTACCTGCCGCTGTTCTTCGATCAGACGGCAACGCTCGCCGACTATCTGCCCGAAAGGGCCGCGGTGCTGCTGCACGGGGACTTGCCATCGGCGATTCGGAAATTCTGGACGGACACCGAAGCGCGCTACCGGCTGCTGTCCGGCGATCCGGATCGCCCCCTGCTGCCTCCGGGTGCGTTGTTCCTGCGCGAGGAGGAGTTCTTCGGGGCCATCAAGCCCTTCGCGCGCCACGAGATGACGCGGCCGGGCGCAGGTCACGCGGCCGGCGCGCTGCCCCCGGTTGCGGTGGACCGCCGCGCCGCCCAGCCGGTGGGCGCGCTCAAGCGCTTCGTGGAATCGTTTCCCGGACGGGTGTTGCTGCTGGCGGACAGCCCGGGCCGGCGCGAAACGTTGTTCGGTTTGCTGACCGAATATGGCGTTCATCCGAGCCCGGCGCAGGATTGGGCCGGTTTCCTGTCCGGCGAAGGCCGCTTCGCGCTCGGGGTCGCACCAGTCCACTCGGGCTTCATCGACGAGGAGGCCGGCCTCGCTGTCATCACGGAAGGCGAGTTGTATCCCGCGCAGGTGCGCGCCCGCGCCCAGCGCGAGCGCCGCGTCTGCGCCGAGAACATGCTGCGCGACCTGTCGGAGGTGCGCGTCGGCGACCCGGTGGTGCACGTCGAGCACGGCATCGGCCGCTACCGGGGACTCGCCACGATGGATCTGGGCGAGGGACCCAACGAATTCCTGACGATCGAATACGAAGGCGGCGACAAGCTCTATGTCCCCGTTGCGCAGCTGGCGATGGTCGGCCGCTACAGTGGCGCCGCACCCGAGGCTGCGCCCTTGCACCGCCTGGGCAGCGGACAGTGGGAAAAAGCCAAGCGCCGCGCCGCGCAGCAGGTGCGCGACACCGCCGCGGAGCTGCTCGCCCTGTACGCGCAACGCGCCGCGCGCACCGGGCACGCATTCGGTGTCAAGCCGCACGACTACGAGGCGTTCCGGGCCGGCTTCCCGTTCCAGGAAACGCCCGACCAGGCCGCGGCCATCGAGGCGACGCTCAATGATCTGCGCTCGGGCAAGCCGATGGACCGCCTGATCTGCGGCGATGTCGGATTCGGCAAGACCGAGGTGGCCCTGCGCGCCGCGTTCGTGGCCGTGGCCGACGGAAAGCAGGTGGCGGTGCTGGTGCCTACCACGCTGCTGGCGGAGCAGCATTTCCAGACCTTTTCCGATCGCTTCGCCGAATGGCCGGTGAAGATCGTCGAGCTGTCGCGCTTTCGTTCGGCGAAGGACACCGCGGCCGCCCTGCGGGGGCTGGCCGAAGGACGCGTCGACATCGCCATCGGCACCCACCGGCTGCTGCAGCGGGACGTGAAGTTCAAGGACCTCGGACTGGTCATCGTCGACGAAGAACACCGCTTCGGAGTGCGCCAGAAGGAGCGTTTGAAGGCGCTGCGCGCCGAAGTCGACGTGCTCACGCTCACCGCCACTCCGATTCCGCGCACGCTGGCGATGGCCCTGGAAGGACTGCGCGACTTCTCGGTCATCGCCACCGCCCCGCAGCGGCGCATGGCGATCAAGACGTTCGTCTCCCCGTTCAGCGACGGGCTGATCCGCGAGGCGGTGCTGCGCGAGCTGAAGCGCGGCGGGCAGATCTACTTCCTGCACAACGAGATCGAAACCATCCACCGCATGGAGGAACGGCTCACCCGCCTGGTGCCGGAAGCGCGGCTACGCGTGGCCCATGGGCAGATGGCGGAGCGCGAGCTGGAGCACGCGATGCGCGACTTCTATCAGCAGCGCTACAACCTCCTGCTGTGCACGACCATCATCGAAACCGGGATCGACATTCCGACCGCCAACACCATCATCATCAACCGCGCCGACAAGTTCGGCCTGGCGCAGCTGCACCAGTTGCGCGGGCGAGTCGGACGTTCGCACCACCAGGCCTATGCCTATCTGCTGACACCGGATGAAGAAGCGCTGCGCGGCCAGGCGCGCAAGCGGCTGGAGGCGATCCAGATGATGGAAGAGCTGGGCTCGGGCTTCTACCTCGCGATGCACGACCTGGAAATACGCGGCGCCGGCGAGGTGCTCGGAGAATCGCAGAGCGGCGAGATGCAGGAAATCGGTTTCGCGCTCTATGCCGAGATGCTCAACGCCGCGGTGCGCGCGCTGAAAAGCGGCCGCGAGCCGCACCTCGCCGGGCCGCTGGATTCGGGCACCGAGATCAACCTGCATACCCCGGCGTTGCTGCCGGAGAGCTACTGCGCCAACGTGCACCAGCGCTTGATCGTCTACAAGCGGCTGGCCAACTGCCGCACCCCGGAAGAACTGGAAGCGATGCAGGAGGAGATCATCGACCGCTTCGGTCCGATGCCGGACCCCGTGAAGCACCTGATCGAGACGCACCGACTGCGCATCGCCGCTGCGCCGCTGGGCATTTCACGCATCGACGCCGGCCCGGACGCGATCGTGCTGCAGTTCGTGCCCGAGCCGCCGATCGACCCGGCCCGGATCATTCAGCTGGTGCAGAACCTGAAAGGGGCGCGCTTTGCCGGTCCCGACCGCGTGCGCGTGGAAGCACGCTGCGAAGAGGTACACGCGCGTGCGGCCCGCGTGCGCGAGCTGCTCCGGCCGCTGCAGTAACCCGCTACGCCGTCCCGCTCGCCGCGGCGGTTTCCCTCACAACCGAGTTCAATATCCGCTCGATCTCGCCCTTCTGCGGAAAGTCGCGATCGAGCGCGCTGCCCGCCAGACGCAGCGCGGCATCTCCCACCAGCGCGCGCATCGCGCGCCGCGCCAGTCCCATGCGCCGCACGTGATCCTGGATGCGGAAGAAGGTCAGGCGGTGTTCCTTTCCCGCGGCGCCCTGCACCTCGCGCGCCGCGGCGAGCCCGAACGTGTAGACCAGCAGCGGGCCGTGGTCTCCACGATGCGGCGGGAAGGACGGCGAGACTTCCTGGCTGAGCTGCAGCAGCAGCAGCTTGTCGCCGGGCTCGAGGTAATCCTTCACCATGGCCGCTTCGACGAAATTGATCTCGTTGCGCTTTTCCAGTTCGTCGAGCCACGATGCGACGGTGGCCTGAGGCCGCGGAACATCCAGCGCGGCCACCGCGACCTTGCCCGGCCCGAGATCCAGCCTGCGTTCGCACCAGCGCTGGAAGCGCGCGCCGTACATGCCGCAGCAGATCGAGAACGTGACCATGAACATGGCCGACCACGACCAGTGCTTGAACAGGTTCATCCAGCCGCGGTTGTCCGGATGCTCCCACTCTTCCTCGAGGTTGAGGTCAAGATAGACCTCCTCCATGACCTGCAGCATGCTGGTGCACAGATAGAAGCCGGAGCGCAGGCTCTCGTAGTCCTTCGGCAGGCCGAGCCACACCGGCTCGGCGCCCGGCCGGCCCGCGGCGAGCCGCGGCCACTCGGGCGACAGCTGCGCATCCATGAAGCGCAGTTTCTGGTCCGTGCGCAGCGCCTGCTCGATGAACCTGAGCCGGTCGCCGTGGCGCGTGAAAGCGGCCGCTGCGCGGCCCGGCGGATGCCAGCGCTCCTTCAGCTTGACGAAGATCCCCTCGAGATCGCGATCACGCACCCCGATCGCCACGCCTGCATCGGCCCTCAACTCTTCGCGCTCGCCCACCGATTCCAGGATTGCGGACATCACGTGCAGACCGAGCTTGCGATAGCTCTCGAACTGTGACTCGGCGAACCATTGGTCGGCGGTGCTCTCGTGCGGGAACTGCGCGTGGGACGCCGCATATTGCGCGATGTCGGCAGGCTCGTTTCCCGTGAGGGAAGGCTTCACGTAGAGCAGCAGCCCGGTGCGCGGCTCTTTTCCGTTGTCCGGGTAGCGGATCTCGCCGACCGTGCAATGAAACCGGCTGCGCCGGGTCTGCGGATCGGGAACCAGCGCGCGGGTGTCGATCGCGATTTCCACCCCCAGGTCCACCGCGCACTTGCGCACCGCGTTGCCGAGATCCTCGAATCGGAAGTCGCGGTCCTGCCCGGCGTCCACGGCGAGAATGAAACGGCAGCGCCGCCGCACCAGCTCGTAGATGCCGAGGTTTTCGAAGTGCCCGCCGTCGCTCAGATAGACGAAGGGTCGCGATTCGTCGGTCAGTGCGAACAGCTCGCGCAGCAGCCAGAGAATGCCGAACCGCGGGCCCTTGCGCGCCCAATGCCCACGCGAGGCCGAGTTCTGCATCCACCAGCCCAGCCGGACGTTGAATACCGTGAGCAGAAAGGCGGTCGCAGTGGCTGTGTGATGGCCCATGTTCGGGCTCGCGGCCGCTCCCGATATGGTGAGCGCGGTGCCCAGTCCGAGCCATCCACCCGGGGATTGCGGATCGCCATCGACGGGCTTGAGGTACTGCGCCGTGCACTGATACCGGCCCTGGGCGGCCGCCGCGCGCGGTTCGAGGTCATAACCGCAGTACAAGGGCGCGATGACGAACGAGGCGGCCTTGCGTTCCTGCCAGGCGAGATTGTTGGACCGTGTCAGGTTGAGCGCGGTGTTGATGAGGTGATATGGCCTCTGCCCGGCAAGATCGCTGACCCTCGGGGAGTCGGCCGGGTCGAAACCCGTGAACGGATGCGCTCTGCGGCCGCCCGCCCCTTCACTGGTCGCGCCGAGATAGCAGCGCACGAGGCGGTTGCGGTAGAACATGTGCAACGAGAACACGTTGACGTCCACTGTCCACGACAGCCCGAACACCACGGCCAGCAGCACCGTCAGAATCCCGAGCAGCGCAGGTAGCCGGTCGGCATCGATCACCGACAGCGTGGCGCGCGCGTAGGGGCCGAAGCTCGCGTGCAGCTCGAACGCATCCGCGCCCCCCACGGCAAGTGCGCGTAGCGTTCCGTGCAGCAGATACGACACGGCCAACAGGAGGCCCAGCACGAACACATAGGGTGCGAGGTTTGCGATCCACTCCAGAGTGCGCTTGCCCTCCTTCCCGCTGGTGAGCCGACTGCGCCCCGCCAGTACGCCGGCCGCAGTGGAAAGGATCCAGGCCGCGCCGGCTTCGGCCGCCCAACCCTGCAGCCAACCGAGCAGGAAGGGGCCATAGACGGCTGCGCACGCGACCGCCAGCCAGGCAGCCGTGACTCCGAGCATCCATCCGCCCAGCCGCGACCACCACTCGCGCGTTTCCTCGGAGAACGTCCGACCGACGATGCCGACGAACAGGATGGTGGCGAGGCCGAATGCGACCAGGGCGCCGGGCATCGACCAGACGGTCGCATGTAACACCGCGGTCGGCCGAGTTGCGCCGTCCGCCAGCACGGCGCCTATCGCCCACAGTCCGAGCAGGCCGACCACCACGGCGAGTGTCACGCCGAGCAGAATGCGCAACCAGTCCGCCGGACCGTAGTAGTACCGGGCGGGCCTGTTTGCAGCGCCGGGTTTGCCAAGAGTGCGCAGTGCTTCCCGGACTGCGCTGCCCACCGAGGATAGCGTTCCGCCGGCGGTCCATTTGTGCATGAGCCAGGCCGCGACCTGCAAACCGATGCTCAGCGCGAGTGCCGGCACGAAATAGCGCGCCAGAAATTCGCCGACGCTCACTGCATCCCGTCGCGCCGCCGCGAGACCGAGGGTGGCGGCGGCCACGATCAGGGGAACGACCACCAGCCAGAAGATGCTTTTGCGCGACTGATAGAACCGAACCTTCTCGCGCGCCACGTCGCTGTGATAGAGATTCAGGTTGATGACGAACAGCGCGACCGCGAAGGCGAGCACGCCCACCGCCAGCCACTGAAGTTGCGCATGCGTGAGCACCCAGGCGGCGAGCAGCGGAAGCATCAGCGCCGCGCCGACCAGGGCCACGATCTGAAAGAGGTTCAGGAGCAGGTTGCGCACGTAGGTCGCGGCGCCGGCCAGTGTATCGGTGCTGAACAGACCCAGGCGCGGCGTCAGGTAGTTGCTGAACCGACGCAACCAGCTCAGTTGAGTCGGCTCCGGGCTGTCCTGATCGGCGCTCGCCGCCAGCGCCTTCTCCACGCTGCGCACGTCGCGGTTGGCGCGCAGAATCCAGGCCGACAACCAGCTCCCGATGTACCCGCCGCCGGACACGGTGGACAGGTAGTCGACCCGTCTCAACAGCCGGGCACGCGCGAGCGCCTGCAGGACCCCGAGATTGAACGTGGCACTGCGGATGCCGCCGCCCGAGAAGGCCAGCCCGAACAGGTCGTGCGCGACGTTCTTCGCGCCGGTGCCGGATGCCGCGCGCGCTTCCTCGATGAGCTGGACTTCGGCCTGCCTGACCTCGTCGAAGCTGAACGCCTCTCGATTCATGTCTCGCTCCGTTGCCTTCGGTCCGAGCCAGAGGTCGGGTCGCCTCGATCGCTGCGTGCCGCTACGCTGTCGCGCGATCGCGCTGCACCGCTCGCCGAGCGGACTTGCGCCGCCCCGGGCTCAACCTCACGGCTTGTTGTGGTTATGGCACAGCGTGGCTGAAAGTCAAATCTGCCAGAACGACAGGTTTGATCCGGCCATCGGCTCCGTGCTCCGTAATCGTATCTGACTTAAGCCGCCCTTAAGTTTCGCGCTGTACTTTGGCGGCTCGTGCCGCCGCGCCAATGTCATCGAGTGGACATTGCATTCGGTTGCAGGACGACGGCTTGTCAACGCCCAACGGAGGTTCGCCATGAGACACAACGCTCCTTTCAAACACCCGCTGCTCGCCGGGCTGATGCTGACCGCGGTTCTTGCGGGAAGTCCGGCAGCCGCCGACGACGACATGGCGCAGATGCAGGCCCTTGCCCGCACGGCCAACCTGATCCCGCCAGAGAAGGCGATCGAGAAGGCACTGGCCGCCAAGCCGGGCATCGTGATCGATGCCGACATCGACCGCAAGCTCTCGGGGCTGTACTACGAGATCGAAGTGGTCGATGCGCAGGGCGTCGAATGGGAAATCGACATCGATGCAAAGACCGGAGAAACGCGCCGTGTGAAGCGCGACTGGTTCGACTGAGCGCGCCTTGCGCGCGAAGCTCTTACGGACGCCGGCCTTCCAGCGCTTCGTAGTCCACGGTGAGTTCTTCGCCGACCGCGATGTCGCGCGCCGCGACATCCACGCCGTAGCGGTCGCGCGCGTGATCGGTGCGCAGGTTTGGTTCGTCGCTGTGATTGATGAACCGCGCGTCGTCGCAACACAGGATGTAGCGCTTCAGACGCCGATCGATATAGCCGTAGCGGAGCAGTTGCTCGCGCAGGCGCGGCGGCTGGCGCTCGAGCACGCCCGGATCGAGGTCGAGATCGAAACCGGGGGTGAAGCGCCAGACCTCGGCTCCCTTCGGGATGAACTCCGCGGCGAAGACGCCCAGCCCGTGGATCGGGCTGCGATCGACCCTTACCCGGACGAGCAGCATGGAGGGCAACGCCTAGTCCCAGCGCGCATCGCGCACATAGACCTTGCCGTCCTCCACTTTCACCGGGAACGTTGCGACCGGCTCCCATGCCGGAGGCGCGAGCACCTCGCCGGTTCTGATGGAAAAGCGCGCGCCGTGGCGCGGGCAGATGATCTGGTCGCCCTCGATCGGCGCGCCGGTCAGCACGGTCCCGTCATGGGTGCACACGTCCTCGATCGCGTGGAACTCCCCGTCGAGGTTGAAGACCGCGACCAGCGTGCCGTCCAGATCCACCGTTTCCCAGCCGCTCGGCGGGATGTCGGCGGCGTTGGCAACGAATCTCCACTCTGACATCGGATAAGACCTGTATCAAAAGCGAAACACCAAGCCACGAAGAGCAACGAGAACACGCAGTGGAGAAAACAACCGCATGTGCGGGTCGCGTAACGCACCGCCAGCCATGCGTTCCGAACACCTCGACCCAGCTTCGTGTTTCGCTCTTCCGGCTCTGGACTATACGGCGACGACTTCGAGCTCGGGATCGATGCGGCGCACCAGACTCTCGATGCCCGCCAAGGTACCGGAGATCGAACTCGGGCAGCTGCCGCACGCGCCCTGGTAGTGGACCTTCAGCGTATTGCCCTCCAGACCCACCACGTACAGGTCGCCTCCGTCGCCTTGCAGGTAGGGCCGCACCTCTTCGTCGAGTAGCTCGTTGATCTGCTCGAGCTTGGCGCGCTCGGTCGCTGACAGCTCGGATTCGTCCTGCACCAGCCACGCAGCCGCTCGCGCGAACTCCTCGGATTGCTTCTGCGCCGCGGGTGCCTGCCGGATCGGCTCTGCGACCTGACGCATCAGGTCCTTCCAGTCCGCCTGGCCGTCCTGCGTGACCGTGATCCAGTTATCGACGTAGAACACATTCGTGACGTGCGGAATGGCGAAGAGTTGCGCAGCGAGCGGATCGTCCTTCGCCTGCTCGGGGCTCTCGAACGACTTCGCCACGCCGTAGGTCAGCGGCTCCTTCAGCACGAATTTGCGCGCGTTCGGATTCGGCGTCCACTCGAGGTCTGCGATCTTGGGCATGCCGGTCCAGTCCGCTCAGCCGCTGCAACACCCAGACACGGAGGGTCTGGCAAACGAGGCCGGATCGATGCCACACCAGCTTTCCGCGTGCTTCGAGATGTCTTTCATCTCCTCGTGCCTCGCGCTCGGGTTATCTGCGTGGTTCACCCTGCACCGCCGACCGGATCGGCATCACCTTCGGTGGAGACGGTGGCCTGTGCATTGAAGGCGGCGTGCAGCGTGTGCCAGGGCAGGATCGCGCACTTGACGCGTGACGGCAGGTCCTTGATTCCGGAGAACACGGTCAGTCGCCCCAGATGGTGAGGAGCCCCCGCTTCCAGCTTTCCCGTCGCCATGTCGCGGAACTGCTGCACCAGCCGTTCGGCCTCGTCGACTGTCTTGCCCTTGACGTTGGTGGTCATCATCGAAGCGGACGCCTTGCAGATCGCGCAGCCCTCGCCTTCGAAGGCGATGTCGCTCACCAGCCCATTGGAGACGTTGAGGGTGAGCCAGATATGGTCGCCGCACAGCGGGTTCAGGCCTTCGGCCTTGTGGCTGGGGGCGGGCAGTCTCCCCCAGTTGCGCGGCTTGCGGTTGTGATCGAGGATGACCTCCTGATAGAGCAACTTGCTGTCCATGGTGCCCCTATGCACCGAAGATCTGCTGCACGCGGCGGATGCCCGCAACCAGTTGGTCCACCTCCTCGAAGGTGTTGTAGAGATAGAACGACGCGCGCACCGTAGCCGGAAGCCGGTAGCGCTGCATGACCGGCTGCGCGCAATGGTGTCCGGTGCGCACCGCCACGCCCTCCTCGTTGAGCAGCGTCCCCACGTCGTGCGGATGAACTCCCTCGACCACGAAGGAGAGCACGCCGGCCTTGTGCTTGGCCATGCCGATGATGCGCACGCCTCTCAGCGCGCCGAGCTGTTCGGTCGCGTACTGCAGAAGCACGTGTTCGTGCGCCGCGATGCGCTCCATCCCGATCGTCTCCAGGTATTCGACGGTCGTCCCCAGGCCGATCGCTGCGGCGATCGGGGGTGTCCCGGCCTCGAACTTGTACGGCAGGGCGTTGTAGAGGGTCTTGTCGAAAGACACCGACAGGATCATGTCGCCGCCGCCTTCGTACGGCTGCATCTTCTCCAGCCACCCTGCCTTGCCGTAGAGGATGCCGATCCCGGTCGGGCCGCACATCTTGTGGCCGGAGAAGGCGTAGAAATCGCAGTCCAGATCACGCACGTCCACCTTCATGTGCGGCGCGGCCTGCGCGCCGTCGATCAGCACCGGCACCCCGCGCGCGTGAGCCAGAACGATCATCTCCTTGACCGGGTTGATCGTGCCCAGGGCATTCGAGACGTGGGTCACGGCCACCAGCCGGGTCCGGGGGCCGAACAGTCTCTCGTACTCGTCGAGCAGCAGTTCGCCGGCGTCGTTGATCGGTACCACTTTGATTCGGGCGCCTTTCTCCTCGCACAGCATCTGCCAGGGCACGATGTTGGAGTGGTGCTCGAGGTGCGAGAGGATGATCTCGTCGCCCGCACCGATGAAGGCGCGTCCGAAACCGTGTGCCACGAGATTGATGCCGTTGGTCGTGCCGCGGGTGAAGATCACCTCGCGGTCTTCCGCCGCGTTGATGAAGCGCCGCACGGCGCTGCGCGCGCCCTCGTAGGCAGCGGTCGCGGTCTCCGAAAGGTAGTGCACGCCGCGGTGGATGTTGGCGTGCTCGGCGCTCTGATAGCGCACCAGGCGCTCGATGACCTGCCTGGGCATCTGGCTGCTCGCCGCGTTGTCCAGATAGGCGAGCGGCTTACCCTTGACCTTCACCGCCAGGATGGGAAAGTCGGCGCGGATCTGCTCCACGTCCAGCAGCTCCGGTTTTCTGGCTGGGAGAACAGCGCTCATTGTCTGTCCTGTATCCGTCCGAGAATGGTGCGTTCGATCGCGCGCACGACCGAGGGCACCGGGATGCGCTCGACCACGTCGGCGGCGAACGCGTAGGTCAGCAGGTTGCGCGCAGCCGCCTCCGACAGGCCCCGGCTCTTCAGATAGAACATTTCGTCGGCATCCAGCCGGCCGACCGTGGCACCGTGTGCGCATTTGACGTCGTCGGCAAAGATCTCCAGTTGCGGCTTCGCGTCCACCTGTGCGCGCGGACTGAGCAGCAGATTGCGGCTGTGCTGGGCGGAATCGGTCTGCTGCGCGCGCGGGCGGACGAAGATCTTGCCGTTGAACACCGCGTGCGCCGCGCCGCCCACCACCGTCTTGTGCAGCTGCCGGCTGCGGCCGCGGCCGGACGCGTGATCGATCGTGGAGTGTGTGTCGGCGAGCTGCCGCCCGCCGATCAACGCCAGTCCGTCGATCTCGCAGTCGACCGCCTCGCCTTCCTGGACAACGCTGAGCGTATGGCGCGAGATGTGCGCGCCGAGCGACACCGAACAATCGCGCAGCCGGGCCTCCCGCGCCAGGCGCACCGAAGTATTGGCGATGTGGAACGCGGTGTCGGCCTCGCGCTGGATCCTGACGTGCCGCACCTCGGCGCCGGCATCCGCCACGATCTCGGCCACGGCATTGGTAAGGTAGCCGATGCCGCCGATTGCCACAAAGTCCTCCACGATCGTGCAGGCGGCGCCTTGCCGCGCGACCACCAGCAGGCGCGGATGCGCGGCTGTCTCCCGGCTGGTGGCCACGTGCAGCACGTGAACCGGCTGCTGAACCTCGCGTGCGGCGCCAATGACCACCACCGCTGCATCCTGGAGGAACGCGGTGTTCACGGCGGTGAACAGGTCCGCGTCGACGCGCGCGACCGTGGCCAGCGCCGACTCGACCGCGTCTGCGCGTCGCTCCAGCGCCTGAGACAGCGATCCGGCGAGCACGTCGGGCTCGATAACGGACCGCGACAACTCGGGGGCGAAGCGCCCGTCGACGAAGACCAGCCGGCTTCCCGCTTCCGGCACTGCGAACAGTTGCAGCGCCGCGGCGTCCGTCTGACCCCCGGTGGCGGGCTGCAAGCGCGCGCGGTACAACGGCGACAGGTCGGTAAATCGCCAGTCCTCGTCCCGAACCGTCGGAACCGACAAGGCAGACGCGCGCTCGAGCGCCTCCGCGCGACGCCGCTTCAGCCAGTCACTCGGTGCGGCCTGCAGCGCGTGGCGCGGCAGCAGCAACGTGTCGAGGAAGGCTTGCTCGCTCATCTTCAGGCCGCTTTCGCTCGGTATTCGCGGGACACCCAGTCGTAGCCGCGGTTTTCCAGCTCGACGGCCAGCGCCTTGTCGCCGGTCTTGATGATGCGCCCGCCATCCATCACGTGCACGTAATCGGGCACGATGTAGTTCAGTAGGCGCTGATAATGCGTGACGAGCACGATGCCGTTGTCCGGCGTGTGCAGCTTGTTCACACCGTTGGCCACGATGCGCAGCGCGTCGATGTCGAGGCCGGAGTCGGTTTCGTCCAGGATGGCGAGCCTGGGTTCGAGGAGCGCCATCTGCAGGATCTCGTTGCGCTTCTTCTCGCCGCCGGAAAATCCGGCATTGACGCTGCGCTCGAGAAAGTCGGGGTTCATCTCCAGCAGTTTCATCTTCTCGCGCACGAAATCGTCGAACTCCAGCGGATCCAGCTCTTCCATGCCGCGCGCGCCCCGCACCGTGTTGTAGGCCAGCCTGAGGAAGGCGCTGTTGGTCACGCCGGGTACCTCGATCGGGTACTGGAACCCCAGGAACAGGCCGGCCCGCGCGCGCTCTTCCGCCGGCAGTTCGAGCAGATTGCGACCCTGGAAAAGAATCTCGCCCGCAGTCACTTCGTAGGCGGGATGCCCGGCGATGGACTTGGCCAGCGTGCTCTTGCCCGAGCCGTTCGGCCCCATGATCGCGTGCACTTCGCCGGCGCGCACGGCGAGGTCCACCCCCTTGAGGATAGTGCGCTCCGCGGCCTTGACGAAAAGGCCGCGGACCTCCAGCAATAGCGGCGCGTTGTCCCTGATCATCCGACGCTTCCTTCCAGCTTGATGCCGAGCAGCTTGGTCGCCTCGACCGCGAACTCCATCGGCAGGTGAATGAACACATCGCGAACGAAGCCGTTGATGATCATCGACACCGCTTCTTCGGTGCCGACGCCGCGGCTGGCGAAATAGAACAGCTGGTCCTCTCCGATCTTCGACGTGCTCGCCTCGTGCTCGACGATCGCCGTGTCGTTGGCGACCTGGATGTAGGGGAAGGTATTGGCGCCGCACTTGTCTCCGATGAGCATCGAATCGCACTGGGAGAAGTTGCGCGCGCCCTGCGCTTTCGGGCCGATCTTCACCAGTCCGCGGTAGCTGTTGTTGGAAAGCCCGGCGGAGATGCCTTTGCTGATGATGCGGCTGCGGGTGTTCTTCCCGATGTGGACCATCTTGGTTCCGGTGTCGGCCTGCTGATGGTGGTTGGTCAGCGCCACCGAATAGAACTCGCCCGCCGATTCGTCGCCCAGCAGAATACAGGACGGGTATTTCCAGGTGATCGCGGACCCGGTCTCGACCTGCGTCCACGAGATCTTGGACCTCGCGCCCCTGCACAGGCCGCGCTTGGTGACGAAGTTGTAGATGCCGCCCTTGCCGTGCTCGTCGCCCGCGTACCAGTTCTGTACGGTCGAGTACTTGATCTCGGCGCGGTCCAGCGCCACCAGCTCCACGACCGCGGCGTGCAGCTGGTTGGTGTCGTACTTGGGCGCCGTACAGCCCTCCAGATACGACACGTAGCTGCCTTCCTCCGCCACGATTAGCGTGCGCTCGAACTGGCCGGATTCCTGCGTGTTGATGCGGAAATAGGTGGAAAGCTCCATCGGACAGCGCACGCCCTTCGGGATGTAGCAGAACGACCCGTCGGAGAACACGGCCGAATTCAGCGCGGCGTAGAAGTTGTCGGTGTAGGGCACCACACTGCCCAGGTACTGCCTGACCAGTTCCGGGTGCTCGCGCACCGCCTCGGAGAACGAGCAGAAGATCACGCCCACATCGGCCAGCTTCTTCTTGTAGGTGGTGGCCACCGACACGCTGTCGAAGATCACGTCCACAGCCACGCCGGCCAGCGCCGCGCGCTCGTTCATCGGCACGCCCAGTCTCTCGAAGGTGCGCAGCAGCTCCGGATCGACTTCGTCCATGCTCTTCTTCTTCGGCTTGGGCGCCGAGTAGTAGACGATGTCCTGGAAGTCGATCTTCGGGTAGCGCACGTTCGCCCAGTTCGGCTCGGTCATCGTCTGCCAGTGGCGGAACGCCTTGAGCCGGAAGTCGAGCAGCCACTCCGGCTCGCCCTTCTTCTGCGAGATGAGGCGGATGATGTCCTCGTTCAGCCCCTTGGGGACGAGGTCCGCTTCGATCTCCGTGCGGAAACCGTGCTTGTACGGCTGATTGACCAGGCTCTGGATGACCGTGCTCATCGTGGGTCCTTCGCGCAGCAATCGCGTCTAGCCGACCGAGAAGCTCTCGCCGCAACCGCAGGTCGCCGTCGCATTCGGATTCGCGATCTTGAAGGATTCGTTCAATCCCTTGCGTTCGAAATCGAGTACCGAACCGTCGAGGTACGGCAGGCTCTTGGCGTCGACCACGACTTTGACCTCATTGGATTCGAACAGCGTGTCCTCGGGTTTGACTTCAGTGGCGTAATCGAAGGTGTACGCGAGCCCGGAGCATCCGACCGTCTTCACGCCCAGGCGCAGACCGACGCCGCCGCCTCTGGCCAGCGCGTTCTTGATGTGTTTTGCCGCTCTTTCGGTAACCGTGATCGCCACCCGTCGCTCCTTACACTGCCACCGCTGTCAGCCGCCGCAGCCCCTTGACCACCGCCGACAGCGCGGAAAGAAAACCGTCGATCTGTTCCTCCGTATTGGTCGCGCCCAGGCTCACGCGCACCGCGCCGCGCGCCAGCTCCGGCTCGATACCCATCGCCAGCAGGGTCGCGCTGGGCTCGGGATTGGCGCTGGAGCACGCCGCCCCGCTGGCGACCGCGAAGCCGGCCTTGTTCAGCTCGATCACCAGTGTCTCGCCGTCGATGTTCTCCAGCGCGAAGTACGTCGTATTCGGGATGCGCGGCGCCACGCACCCGAAGATTACTGCCCCGAGGCGGGCCAAGCCCTCCTCGAGCCGGCCGCGAAGCGTCCGTGTGTGGCGCGCGACCTCGTCCATCCTTCGCATCGCCAGCGCGCACGCCGCGCCAAATCCGACGATGGCCGGTACGTTTTCGGTACCGGAGCGCAGCCCACGTTCGTGTCCGCCGCCCTGAATCAGGGGCTTGAGCGGCAGGCGCTTGTCGATCACCAGCGCGCCCGCCCCCTTGGGCCCGTAGATCTTGTGCGCCGACAGCGTCATTGCGTCCACCCCGAGCCGCGGGAAGTCGATCGCGATCTTGCCGAAAGCCTGTACGGCATCGGTATGCATCCAGGCTCCCGCGACATGCGCCCGCTCGGCGACCCGGACTACCGGCTGGATGACACCGGTCTCGTTGTTCGCCAGCATCACCGACACCAGTCCGGCGGGTTCGGACAGCGCCGCGTCCAGGTCTTCGAAATGCAGAACTCCGTCAGCGCCCACCCGCAGCTTGCGCACCTTCCAGCCGGAGCGAGCCAGGTCCAGGGCCGGTTTCATCACGCACGGGTGTTCGATGGCGGAAACCAGCGCTCGTGTGGGCTTGAGCGCCGCGGCGGCGCCCCGGATAAACAGGTTGTTCGCTTCGGTACCGCCCGACACGAAGATGACCTGCGAGGGCTGAACGTTGACCGCCGCGGCCACCTGCTCCCTCGCATGCTCGACCGCCTTGCGCGCGCGCGTTCCGAACTCGTGGCGGCTGGATGCGTTGCCGTACTCCGCGCGCAGAAACGGCAGCATCGCCTCCAGCACGTGCTCGTCGATCGGCGTGGTCGCGTTGTGGTCGAGGTAAGCGTGCATGGTCATCCGGTCAAGCCGTGACAGGCTCCGGCCGTCGGCGATTGGGGCGATGATCGTGCAGCTCAGCCACGCCCGTTTCGCGCAGGCGCTCCCGATTCTCCGCCACCAGGTCCGCAAGCTTGACGCTGCGCAGGTATTCGAAGATGTGGTTGTTCAGCCGGGTCCACAAGTCGTGCGTGAGGCACTTCTGCTCCTCCTTGCAGTTCTCCTTGCCTCCGCACTGGGTGGCGTCGATTGGCTCGTCCACGGCGAGGATAATGTCCGCGACCGAGATCTGATCGGCCTGCTTTGCGAGGTTGTAACCGCCGCCCGGGCCCCGCACACTGGACACCAGCCCGCCGCGCCGCAGCTTGCCGAACAGCTGCTCCAAGTAGGAAAGCGAAATCTTCTGGCGCTCGCTGATGTCAGCCAGCGTCACCGGGCCCTCGTGATTGTGCATGGCCAGATCGATCATGGCCGTGACTGCAAAACGCCCCTTGGTGGTCAGTCTCATGGCCGCCCCCTATCGAAAATCCTCAAAAACCAGAATGCTGGGTAATTGCCTAGCAACACACTCAAGTTTAGTGAAACTTGACTGATTTAGTCAACTATGCGATTGAGGTAAGCCGCGTCGAACTGGTCGGCGACTGTTCTTGCCTCGTCGACTTTGACACCGAGGCGCTCCAGTTGGGTCAGGATGTATTCGATGCGCTGGTCGACCGCGGCCGAGTGATTGATCAGCCCGTGCAGCGCCTTCACCACCGGGTCATTCATGTCTGCGGTGATTCCGTAGGCCGCGAACTTCCGGGCAGCCGCGTCGCGCGCCGACTTGGCGTTTTCATCGATGACCCGCCCTGGAATGCCGACCACGGTCGCCCCATCGGGCACATCCTTCACCACCACCGCATTGGAGCCCACTTTGGCGCCGTCGCCGACGTGAACCGGACCGAGTATCTTCGCGCCGGCGCCGACCACCACGCCGTTGCCCAGCGTGGGGTGGCGCTTGCCTTTTTGCCAAGAGGTCCCGCCCAGCGTCACGCCCTGGTACAGCGTGCAGTCATCACCGATCTCGGCCGTCTCGCCCACCACGACGCCCATGCCATGGTCAATGAACACACGGCGTCCGATCTTCGCCCCCGGATGGATCTCGATTCCGGTGAGCCAGCGCGACCAGTGCGACAGCCAGCGTGCCAGCCACTTCAGTCCCAGCGTCCACAGGCGATGCGAGGCGCGGTGAAAGAGCACAGCGTGAAAACCGGGGTAACAGGTCACGACCTCCCAGGTCGAGCGCGCCGCCGGATCGCGATCGAAGATCACGCCAATCTCTTCCCGAAGCCGATCGAACATGGAAACCCCTTTTATTACCATGGCTTATGAATTTCGACTATTTTACTCAACTTTCGTCCGGACGGCGTTCAGCAAGCCGATGAGGATGTTCGCCTCCGGCTCCTCGAGCCGCGCCCGGGCAAAGACCCGGCGCAGCCGCCGCATCATCCGTCGCGGTTGCCGGGCGTCGAGGAACCCGACCTGGGCCGCTACATGCTCGAGCTGCGCGTAGAACCGTTCGAGCTGTTCGTGGGTCGCGAGTGCAGCCCCGGCACGTGGCGCATCGGCGCTCGCCGCATGCATGCGCAGCTCGTACGCGAACACCTGAACCGCTTGTGCGAGGTTGAGCGACGGATAAGCCGGATCGGTGCGGATTGTGGCGATGAGCCGGCACTTGTCGACGTCCTGCATCGTGAGCCCGCTTCTTTCCGGCCCGAACACCAGCGCGACCTCGCCATCCTGCGCTTCGAGCACAAGCCGGGCGCACGCCTCGCGGCAGTCCAGCGCTTCGTAGGCCAGGTCGCGGCGCCGCGCGGTCGAGGCCACCGCCAGCACGGTGCCGTGCAGCGCCTGGTCCAGGCTGTCGCAGCGCGCTGCGCTTTCGAGCACGTCCAGGGCTCCAGCGGCGAACGCCTCCGCGTCGGGATGGGGAAAGCGCTCGGGGCGCACCAGAAACAGCCGCGACAGTCCCATCGTCTTCATCGCACGCGCTGCGGCGCCGATGTTGCCGGGATGACTGGTCCTGCAAAGGACGATCCGCACCCGCTGCAGTGCGCAGGCGTTGGTCATCAACTAAAATGCCCGCTTTCGTTCTTTGACATCGCCAGCGAAATGCATCCGATGGTCAACATCGCGGTGCGCGCCGCGCGCCGCGCCGGGAGCATCATCAATCGCGCCGCCGACAACCTCGACGTGCTCACCGTGCGACACAAGTCGCTCAACGACCTGGTTTCGGAAGTGGATCGCGCCGCCGAGGACGCGATCATCGAGACGATCAAGAACGCGTATCCGCAGCACGCGATTCTAGCAGAGGAGAGCGGCGCGACCGGCGACTCGGAATACGTCTGGATCATCGATCCGCTCGACGGCACGACCAACTTTCTTCACGGTCTGCCGATCTACGCGGTATCCATTGCATTGGCCCACAGGGGACAGCTCCAGCACGCAGTCATCTACGATCCCACCCGCAACGATCTCTACACCGCCTCGCGCGGAAGCGGCGCGTTTCTCAACGACCGGCGCCTGCGCGTTTCCAGGCGCGACAAGCTGATCGACGGGCTCATCGGCACCGGCTTTCCGTTCCGCATGTTCGAGTATCTCGATCCCTACATCGCGATGCTGAAGGAGCTGATGACGAAATCGGCCGGCGTGCGCCGCCCGGGCTCCGCGGCGCTCGACCTGGCGGCGGTGGCGGCCGGAAGACTCGACGGCTTTTGGGAGATCGGGCTCTCGCCGTGGGACATGGCGGCCGGCGTGCTCATGATTACCGAGGCCGGCGGCATGGTCAGCGACCTCCAGGGCGGCGACCAATATATGCAGCGCGGCCAGATCGTCGCCGGCAATCCCAAGATCCTCGCCCAGCTCCTGCAGGTCATCCTCCCTCACCTTACCGACAAGCTCAAGAGTTGATGCGCCGAACCACGCAGACACGGAGCGGGGCAGACAAGAAGCAAGTCCGCGAGAACGGCGAGCATGCGGCGAGCGGATGCTTCGTTCTCACGATGCGCACGGCGCTCTGTCGTGCCTTCTCGCTCCGTGGCGGTCCTTCCTCCGTGCGCTGCGTGTGCTCCACGGTTCGAGATGCGGCATAAGCAGACATGGATCTGGCTCAGCACACGCCGATGATGCAGCAGTCCTTTTCCTCTATGAGAAAAACGGCGGGAAAAGCGCGACCTACACTGCGACCTACACCGCAGCGGCGGCACACGCTGCTCAAATCTGGACAAGTGTGGGCGGCTTTAGCAACAGCACGGCATTTCGCAATTAGAGGTGCTGGGCTCCGGCTACATCTCCCTCCCCGCCTCGTGCAGCGTCTTCTGCACCGGCGAGAGCAGGTACTCCATCACGGTGCGTTCGCCGAGGTGGATTTCGGCGGAGACCCCCATCCCCGGATTGAGCCCGAAGCGCCTGCCGTCGCGCTCCAGATACGGCTCGTTGAGCGCGACGAGCGCACGAAAGCCCGAGGGTGGCATGACGTGTTGCTTGGCGTCCTTGCGGTCGCGCTCGCGCGTGTCGGGCAACTCGGCGGCATCAGGGCTGACGTAGTCGACCACGCCTTTCACCATCCCGTACTTCTGGAACGGATAGGCGGCGATCTTGACCTTGACGCTGTGGCCTTCGCGCACCCGGCCTGCGTCCGCGTCGGTGATCCAGACCTCGGCTTTGACCGGCTCGTCCTGGGGAACCAGCGTCAACAAAACGGTGCCGGGCGAGACCACGGTTCCCGAAGTGTGGGTGGCGAGGTCCTTGACGATGCCATCGTGGGGGGCTTTCAGTTCCAGCAGGCCGCGGCGGTACGCCTGCTTGCCGGCTTCCTGCTCGAGCTTAAGGCGTTGCGCGTTGGCCTCGACCTGTTCGTTCTGCAACTGCTGGCGGTAGCTGGAAGCGATCTGGGCAAGGCGCTTGCGGCTTTGCTCGATCGCCGCGCGCGGGCTCTCCACCTGATGGCTCTGGGCTTTGAGTTCCTGTTCCTTTTCGATCCGCTCGCGGGTCTTCTCCAGCACCGCCAGGCGCGAGACAAAGCCGTCGCGGCCGAGCTTCTCGTGCGCCGCCTCCTGCTCGATATAGATCGGCAGGGTCTGCCTGAGCCTCGCTTCGATCTCCTGCGCGGCTCTGAGGTCCTGCTGCGCCCGGGCAAGCACCGCCTGCTCGCCTTCGATCTGGTCCCGATAGGCGCTGCGGTTGGCGCGGTGCTGGGCGGCGACCTGCTGGAAGAGTTCGGGCCGGTCGCCTTTGCGCGGCGCGAAGTCCGTCCCGGAAAGCTCCGCCTGGATCCGCCGCAACTGCAGATGCCGCAGGTGCAGATCGGTCTCCACTGTCGCGACGTCGGCATCCGAGACCTGGGTCGCCATGCGCATCAGCACCTGTCCGGCCTTGACCGCCTCGCCTTCGCGCACCAGGATCTCGTTGACAATCCCGGACTCGGGCGGCTGCACGATCTTCACATAACTCCCCGGCACGAGTTTCCCCTGGGCGACCGCCACGATGTCCACACGGCCGATGCAGGCCCAGCCAAGCAGGATGAAGAAGAGCGCGACTGTCGCGTGGAGCACCGCGCGGGGCAAGGGAGAAGGCGCCTCCTCCCTGGCCCGC
>DATMAN010000072.1 GCA_035560005.1 Burkholderiales bacterium
CTTCGGGGATGTCCTTGCGCTGCTTGAGGTACCCCATGTCGGAGACCTTCTTGCCGCTGCCGAGGGCTTTCCAGTCCGCCTCGGTCAACAGGTGCCGGAGGTAGAGCCGCGGCAGGTACGCATCGCGGTGCGCCTCACGAGCCTCAGGCGAAAGCATCCACCGCGCCACCAGTGCATCACCCACCGAGTTGATGAGCCGCTTTACTTCCGCGGCTTTCGCCCGTACCGCGGGGTCCTTGATCGCGTCCGGCGTTGCGTCGAAGGTGGTCAGATATTCGTAGGCAGCGCGCTTGTCCTCCTCGGTCGCCTCAGAGAACGCACTGCGAATACCACGCGCGATCTCGTCAACCTTGGCGATCTTGCCAAGGGCAAGGTAGCGATCCTTCAGGTACTGCGGTGCCTGCGGCAGCCGGCGGATCGGCTCGAACGTGGCTTCCAGCCGATCCAGCGCCTTTCTTGCAGCCTGCCGGTAGGACTCGATCCAGCTTTCGCGCGGCGCTTGCTCACGACGGGCAAATAGCGGCATCCCGGCCATCGCCCTCTCGCGCAGGGCCGGGGTTATCTCGAATCCCGGCTGCTCGCTCTTCTCGCGGCCGATCTTGATCGTGATGGGAATGACGCGCCCGCCTCCGAGCTTCTTCAGCACATCGTTTGCCACGTTTGGCACGATCCGGTCGTAGAAGGCGCGCATGCCGTGCCCGCCCATCTTCAGATCTAGCCCTTCCAGCAACCGACTCTTGACTAGTTCGCGCGCTTTCTGCCGAGCCGTTTCCTCGGTCTGAAATTCGCCAAGCAATCGCCCAGCCTGTACGACCTCCCACACCACCTTGTCGCTACCCATGAGGCGCACAGGCGTGACTTCGGCTGCCGGCTTGCCTTCTCCACGGATGATGCGGGCCGCAATCTCTTTGCCTACCACTTTCGGGAGCTCTGCGGCCGAATGTGCGCCTAAGTCCACTGACTTATAGCCGTACCTAGTGCGCTGTCGTCCAGTGATCACGTACGTCGGCTCGCCCGGGCCGTCAATGCGCTCATAGATTATCTCGGCAATGTGCTTGCTCAGGTCATAGCGCTCGGCCTGCTGCTCACCTGTCGTCCACGCGATTTTTTCGAACCCGTTCTCCGCTGCGTAGCGGATCATGCGCTTCAGAGCAAGAGACACCCACGATTCTGTTTTGGTGACGAAGGGGGCTCGCGGAATGCCGCTGGCGCGGACAGCAGCAACTTGCTGGATCGCAAATTCTGCGGAGGATGCTACTGCGCGGCCTTCGTATCCTCCTTGAGCGTTTGTCACTCTCCACGCACTGCCGTCTGGTTGTGCTTGCCATCCATCGATATTGAGTTTCCTCGAAAACCCCCTCCTCATCCCTTGCTGTGACCAGTCACTCTGTATCTCTTCTATGAACAGAACGCGCGCGCCTTCGGAATCGGTGCGCTCGTTGAGCCGGATATGGGCAAGTATGTTGGACACGTCCCAGTGTGGCGACTCGAATTCCGCATCGCGTATCCGGTCGGCAGCGTCTATGCGACGCTGAATCTCATCAACAACTTCTCTCGGCAGCGGCTCATCTGGCCCGTACCCAAACTCCTTTGCAACATCGCGCGCATCAACACGTTGATGTGATGGCAGCTTAAGCAGCAGCTCACGGTAGTTCTTGCCGCCGGGAAGGGTGTACGTCTCGTACCGTACTACCAAGCGCTCGCGTTTCTGCTCCGTCTCTCGGAACAGGCGCTCTGCCATCTCTCTGATATTGGGCGGCAACTCGCTGAGCGGTAGATCGCCACCTTCTAAAGAATGACCGGGGGTGTAGCTTTGGTCGTCGCTTCTCCTGGTAATCGCGACTGGGGCGCTGACACCATCCGCTACCTCATCGTATACGACGCTGTAGCCCCTCGCATGAAGCTCGTCGGCTGCGCGTTCGGCGTCGCGCTCCACGGACTCCCGCGTGTCGAGCGCCACTTCCTCGACGCGCACGCCGTTCGAGGCCAGATAATCCAGCACCGCCTCGCGGCTCACCGTGCCCTGTTGCATGGCGAGCCAGTCGAGCACACCGGTCCACTCGACCTCCTCCTTCTTGACGCCCTTCAGGTTCTGGATGATGCCCCGCCATTGGGCTGGCGGGGCCGTTTTGAGCGTCAAACCGGCGATCTGCTTGGCAAGCTCCGAGTAGTACCACCTACCAAGACGCGAAAGGCTCGCCTCCAATTCCGGCGTGTAGATGTGCGCCTTACCGCCCTCGGTGACGAATGAGCGCGCCTGAGCCAGCACCGACAGCGCCTCGGCATCAGACAGGCGCTCCAGCCAGTCGGCGACCCAGTCGAATCCATGCCTGCGCAGCCAGTCCTGAATTTTGACGATCAGCTTTCTGAGGCCGTTGAACGTCCGGCCGCTGCCCGCAAGGTCCGCTAGGGCCTCCTCGATCGCCTGTAGCCGGTAGTCCTCGGCACTCCACTCGGGCCGCTTCTCGTTCTTCGACATCCAGTCCGCGGCAGCACGGCGGAGCTTGGTGTCGCGAATCCAGAGTTCGCGTAGCACCGGATCCAGATCCTTGCCGAAGAACCCCCGCAGTCCGTAGTGCCCGAGGGTTTCGTGGAACACCGTGAACTGGACGTCTCGCTCGCCGGCCAGATGGTCGGCGGCGAGATACACCGTGCCGCGCCAGAATGCCCCCTTGGCGTCATCCGGCGCATCGAAGGGCCACTGCGCCGGGGTCTTGGTGACGACGAAACGGGGTGCGTTCGCCCACGCACCGGAGATGCGATCGGCGAGCTCGCGGACCCTCCTGACCGGCATGCCGGCGACTGCGGCCTCGCGCCGGAAACCCGCCTCGCGCGTACCGGCCTGGCGCTGGAACGCAGGCCCTTCGGTGCGCGGTGCGTTCGCCTCCAGATAGTCCTTCGCCTCCTGCCTGAACGCCTTCGTGTGGACGCGGTGCCCGGCGTCCATGATCGCCTGTAGTACCTTGACCGCGGTCTGCCGATCCATCTCGTCGAGCCGCATGGATGCGCCCGCCGAGACGAAGTCCCGCCCTGCGGCCCGGATGATCTCCTTGTTCAGGTAGATCACGCCGCCCTTCTCGCGCGCCTTCGCGACCACGAGCCGGTACTCGTTGCCCGAGCCAGTGAGGCGAAAGAGCTTTTCCTCGACGGACTCGAGCACGGCCTGACCGGCCATGCGATCAAGGAACCCGATTGCACTTTCCGCATTCGGGAACTCGATCGGCATGGTGTTCAGCGCTCGGTCGACGTCGAAGCGCCGCGGCATCAGGATGCCCTGGCGGATCTCGCCGCTGTCGGTCGTGAAGTGGATGATCTGGCCGTTCGAGAACTTGCCAAAGCCGGCAAGCAGGTTCCCGGTGATGATGACGCGCTGCTCGCGGCTGTGGGACTGCGCTTCGTCGAACAGCTCGAGCGTGCGCTTGCCTCCCCAGTCGCCCGGCCGATACTCGTCGAGCACCACGTATCCGGTGTCGACCGCGTTCTGCGGCTGGTCGCCCGCGGCGTACATGCGCGAGGCTGGGATGGTCACGCGGCGGATGGCGTCCGCGACCGCGAAGGTGAACTTCCACGCCCCGAGCGCCGCCGGATTCTTCGGGTTGCCCTTCTTTTCGACCTTGGTCACCACCGCCGGCACCTTGCCGAAGCGCGTGTCCAGCACGAGCGGGCGCCCGAGCGCGGCTTGTGCAAGGATGTGATCGAGGCGCTCGTAGGCACCGCGCAGGCGCGCCCCGGTCGCGTCGCGGTGGCGTTGATCGTGCAAGCTGTCGAGCGTCTCCTGGACGTAGGGCTGCCACTCGGCTGCCAAGGATTCCCGCAGTTCCTCCGCTCGCGCGATGCCGGCCCTGCTCAGCACACTGAACGGCGCGTCCTCTGGCTGACCGAGCTCGCGGCGCAAGATGCCGAGCAGCTCTTCGCTCGTGAAAGGCTTGCCGATCTTCTTGACGTCAACGATTTCCGCCGTCGCGCCTGCTGCGAACGGGCTGGATCCGCCCTTGCCCTGCGTGATCGGGACAGCTTTCAGGACCTTCGCGTCCAGCTCGCGCGTCTTCGCTTCGAGCAGGTTCTCGCCGAGACGGTCCTTTTCCTCCACGAGCGCGCGGTACTCGTCCTCGAGCATGTTGTAGAGCTCTTCCTGCTCGGCGATGCGAAGGAGCGGAATCCGCCCGGTCAGCTTGCGGATCGCGTCCTTGCGGCTCAGCCCCGCACCCTCGTCATCGCCCTTCAGGGGCGAGCCCATGATCTTGTGCCACTCTTCGTGGTCCTCCATGAGCTGGGCGGCCGTCTCGTCGCCGTACTCGTTCATGAAGTCGACCACCTGGCGCGCGGTGAGCGCGGAGCCACGCGCCGCGGTCGTGTTCGCGTTCAGGCTCGCCATCTTTTTCGCGAGCACGGCCGCCGGGCGCTTTTCGGCCGGGATGTCCGCGACCAACTGGGTGTAAACCGGCTCGACCACCTGCCCCGTTCGGTGCACGCGCCCGAGCATCTGCATGTGGGTGTCGATGTTCGCCTCGGCCTGCACGATGATCATGTGGCGCCGGCGCTGGTCCTTGAACTTTTCCGAGGCATGGAGCGACAGTCCCGTCGCCCCCGCCTGGTTGAGCAGCAGCACGTCGATCAGGCCGTCGTTGAACTTCTTGATCGTCACCCGCCGCCCGGCCACCGAAGAGTCGCTCGCCGGGCGCATCGTGTAGATCGGCTCCGGCCCGGAATAGTCGATGCGGTGATGACGCCCCGTGATCTCGCCGAACGTGAGTCCGGCCCGCTCGATGCGGTGCTTCAGATAGTCGATCGGCGAGAGCGGGATCTCCGAGAAGTCGGATGCGAGAATGTCCTCCCGGATTCTGTTGTAGAGGTTCACCGCCGCCACGCCGAGCTCTTCGTCGGTGAGCCGGTGGCGCTCCTTCTTGCCGAAGGGGTCACCAACCAGCACCTCGCGCGAGCGCTCAAGGTAGCGCAGCAAGAGGTCCTTGAAGCTGATCGCGATCCTGTCGCCCGCCTTGAGCTCGTGCTCCTCGACGTATGCCTTGATGAAGGAACCCATGGTGTTCGCGACCGTGAGCACCGGGCGCTCGCCGCGCTTCGCCACCTCGATCGCGAGGTCCGCTACTGGCACCACCTTCAGCGCAAGCAGCATCTGATTCACCATGTTGTGCATGATCGAG
Source organism: Burkholderiales bacterium (assembly GCA_035560005.1). NCBI lineage: Bacteria > Pseudomonadati > Pseudomonadota > Betaproteobacteria > Burkholderiales > Burkholderiales bacterium. The sequence goes on from DATMAN010000072.1 coordinate 5,163, forward strand.
GTGAAGTTGGTCGAGGACACGCCGGCCTCTCCGGCGGAGCCGTCTTGGGTTACCTGTTTGGCCTCCTTGCGGATTTCCTTGCGCATGCGCGCGATCGCCGGCGCTTTCGCTGTGTCGAACGCGCTGATCGCCCGCATCAAGCCCGAAATGCGCTCAGCGATCTCCCTGTTCACGGCGACGGTGCGGGTGTCGTAGCGCACGCCGGCGAAGGACCGTTCGCGCCGGATGTATTGCCCCGCCTTCGCGAGCATCGACGCCACGACCTGCTGAAGCGGCACGCCGCCCGCGCGGATGGCCTCGGGGAGCGCCGCGGGGCTATCTACCGCGAGCGCCATGTCGGTCGCCGCGTACAGATCCATCACTTCCGGGCGCTTCGCGTAAGTCGCGGAGGAATAGAACACCCCGTCGGCCAGCCGGATCAACCCGCGGGCGAAGACAGAGCGCTTCAGTCCCTCGTCCCCCCGACGGCCGGCTTGCTCGGCGTCGGACTCCTGCGCATCGCCGCCCGCGTTGTGCGACTCGTCCATGATCAGCATTCCGCCCTGAACGAAGCGCTCAAGGAAATCCATGCGCACCGTGCGCTTGCCCTGCACCGTCTGCATCTGGCTGTAGGTCGTGAAGATCACGTCGTAGTCGCCAAGCGAGCCTTTCTCCATCACCTCCTGGAGCACCTTGGGCTGCTGGGCCGTCGTCTTGAGCCATTTGCCCGGGCGGCTCTCGACCGGCGGCCGGCGCCGCGGACGCTCGCCGGCCGCCTTCGCCGCCAGCGCCTCCTCTTCCCATTCCGCCCACCACGCCGCCGCCTCGTCATCGAGCGGGATCTCGGCGTTGGAGTTGGTCATGAGGATGCGAACGTGCGGCATGCCAATGTCGGTGAGGTCCCGCACCATGTCGCCGTACAGGTTCGGCTTCTCGGTGACGAAGATCGGCGTCTTGCCGTGCTTCATCGCCCAGCGGATCATGCCGGCGACGACTCTTCCTTTGCCAACGCCCGTCGCGTCACCGACGATGAAACCGGCGCGCTTGCCGAGCGCGTCGAGCGCAAGCGCGAGAGCATCGACCTGCTCGGCGCTGAAGTAGCGCCCGATGTGCCCGACCGGGTAGTCGAGTTCCTTCGCCACGTACTCGTCGAGATCCCCGACCCGTTCCTTGAGCGCGGCAAGCGACTCGGCGATCGAGCTCTTCATGTTCGCCGGCACCAGCGTGCCGATCGAGGACACCTTCGAGCTCGGTTCGTAGTGCACTTGGTGCTCGGTCTCGGCCTCGCGCCGGCGCACTACCTGTTCACGCTGGACCTTTTCAGTCTCGTCGAGGGGGCGTGCCTCAACGAGCTCGAAATCCTCTGCATTCCGCCAGTGCTTGGGAGCCGGCTCGTGCAATTTGAGCCTGGCGCCGTCGTCGCTGACCTGCCAGATCTCGTAGACCTGCTGGTTGGTTGAGGGCGAGCGGAATCTGACCTTGTCGCCCGCCTTGAAGCGTGTCGAGATGGGGCGCCGCGACGGCGCCTTCTCGACGTCTTCTAGCTGTCGTGGTACGCCGGTGTCAGGGCCTCGATCAGCTCCTGGAAGCTCTCCTGTTCGAGCAGGTTCTCGTGGCTCACCATGCGCGCCGACATCCAGTCCTCCAGCAGCGGGTTGTTCCGCAGCGCGTCCGCCACGAACTGGTGCGGGTCCTCCTCCACCGGGCCGCTGAACAGGCCCCTCTGCTCGAGCTGCTCCGCCGCCCAGCGCTGCAGGCTCCGGCGCTCGCTCTCTGGCACCTTGAGCAGCAGCTTCAGTGCTCGGTCGCCGAGCTCCTCGAGTTGTTTCGTCAAGCCGTCGTGCAACATCGAGCTTCTCCGCCAGTTCTTCCCAGCTCTCATAGAGCTTGGGCACCTGCGCAGCCGGCAAGGTTCTGGCCGACTTCCCGCGGCCGGAAATCACCAGCACGTCCACCGGCCAGGCGGCCCCCTGACGAGCGTAGAGGTCGCCGGCCACCGTGAAGTGGTCGACGACATTGTACGCCCCGTAGAGCGTGAAATAGAACGCCCGAAGGTTCCTGCCGTTGTACGCCTCGGCACGCGCCTCGCCGGCCTTGAGGTCGTGCGGCGCCGCAACAATGAGCACCGCACGGCCGTCGTCGGCCATCGCTTCGAGCGCTTTCAGGGCGATCGCGTGGTCGATCTGGTTGGTGGTGTAGCGCTCGTTGATCTTCCACTCACGGTTGCGGCCCTGCTCGTCCTTCACGTAGCCGAATGGCGGGTTGGCGATGACCGCGTCCACCTTCTCCATGCTCGGCAGCGCGGTAGCGTCAATGCGCGAAGGCGTGAAACCCTGCGCCTCCAGGGCGGCCGCGCGGTCGCTGTTCAGCTCGTTCGCGACGGCCCTGTCTGGGTCGGCTTCGATCAGCAACATGCCGTTGCCGGCAGTTGGCTCCAGGACCCTGGTATGCTCATCGATTCCGGCGAGCCGTGAGGCGAGAAAGGCAAGCGGCACCGGCGTCGAGTACGCCTGATCGCGCACCGAGGTCGAGGTCCGCACGGCAAGGTTCGGCTGTCGCTCGTAGAGATCGACCAAGGCGGCGTAGATCTCCTTGTCTGTCGCGCCTTGCGCTCGCATGCGCTTCACGATCTCGCGCGCGGCGAGCACGATGCCGAGTTCCAGGGCCTCATCGGTCTGCTTGGCGAGCACCGTTCCGGGCTTGATCGGCTGCTTCAGCTCGCGCGCGGCGATCGTGCGGGCCTCGTTGATGCTGCCGAGGGCGGTCCCGGCAAGGAGCGTCTTCGAGAACTCGGTCGCGAGCGCTGCCACCTGATCAGGAGATAGCTTCTTGCCAGGCTCCGCCGCGGGTCGCTCGGTTTCGGACTCGGAGAGCACCCATTCCTCGGGGAACGTCGAACCGGACGGGACGTCGCGGCGCCGCAAGAGCTTTTGAAGCTCGAAGAAGGTCTTGGGGCCGATGCCCGGGACGACGGTACCGTTCTTGTCTCTCAGCCTCGTGACGAACTGTTCTCGCCCTCCGAAAACACGCTCGAGCTGCTTGCGGAAGTAACCACCGTCGCGCAGCACGGCAAGGGCCTTGCGTGCCTTGGCGCTGAACCTCAGTTCATCAATTTCCGGGCGTGCACCCGATTCGGGCGCCGCTGGCCGCTCGGCTTCAGGCGTTTGAGGAGGCTCCCGCCCTTCGTCTTCCGCAATGGCGTTCTTCAGCAGCCGTTGCGCGGCAGGGGAAAGCGCCGTCCACGGCGACTCGGCAATCTTCTGGCCGTGCCCGGTAATGTAGCCGTTGGCCGTTACCCATCCCTTGCGCGTGACCCATTCGATGCGCTTGTCTACACTGGCGCCATCCCATCGCGTTCCAGCGGTGACGTAATCCGCAGCCCGCTCGAACGCCCTGGCTGCGGCAGCGCTGTCGCTTGGCCCATCGCCCTCGACCTGGGACACTCGCAGGCGATTGCGGAGGACTTCGACGACGACGTGGTGCCCATCGCCGTACTGGTTTATTCTCGTGATCCGAGCCGAATAGCCGCCCTCGAATTCCCGTGTGTCGCCTACGACCGGCCGACGCCCTTCCTCGCCTGCTTGGCCGCGTCGTACTTCGGCATCTTCCGGCGCTTCTTGCGCTTGCGTTCCGGCAGCTTCTCGATGTCCGGCGTCTCCCTCGCCCACTGCCTCGCCTTCGCCTTCATCCCGGGGCCGAGATACCCGCCGAACGCCGCCCGCATCTGTGCCTTGCTCTTGAATGGCATCGCTTTTCTCCTTCTGCTTCTCGATGGCTTCGATCTCGGCCTCGGACTGCATGCCAGCGCTGTCGAAGCCAGGATAGTTGCGCACCGCCAAGTACCACGACTTCAGGTACGGGCGCACCGCCTCGCCCAGGTCGGCAATCATCTTCGCGCTGAAATCTGCGAACTTGCGCGCACCGCCCTCGATGTAAAAGCCGGCGAGCTGGATCCCGGCCTGAACGACTTCGGGGTCAAGGCCGACATTGATCTGGCCGAGCTTCTTGCGCAGGACCTCGCGCGCGCGCGCGGCAGCGTCAGCGGTGAAGACCTTGTTGGTCGCGCCGAACGCTTGTTCGGTCGCCGCAGCGGCGGGGCTCTTTCTGGCTTCTGCTACAGCGCCTTCAGGCGCCCGAGCGCCGCCTTCACCGCGGCCCTCGCCCGCGGGCTCTTGTCGACCCGGCGCTTGAGGCTGAGAAGTCCCGGGTACTTCCGTGCGGCCTCCGCCGCCTCGCGCTTCCTGTCTTTCGCCGGCAGGCGCAGCAGCCGCTCCTTCTCGGCCATGTAGGAGGTCGCTTTGCTCTGGCTCACGGGAGAGTCCTTTCTTTGCCTGTTCGATGATAGCGCTTCGTGTTGGCACCTGCTCGCCGAACATCGACCCTTGCGCCGGGCTTCCCGCGGCCTCGACCGAGGCCAAGTAGAGCTCGATGAACTCGGCGATGCGCCGCGGGCTGCGGCTGTTCTCGTCGAGGAACGTGAGCAGCGCCTTGAACTCGGGCGACGCCTCAGCCTCGAAAAAGCTGATCTGCGCGAGCCACTGCCCCACGTCCTTGCGATCGGCGCGCAGCCGCGAAAGCGACTCCACGGCTTTCAGCAAGTCCTCGGTGATGTCGAGGTCGTGCAGGGCCCCTGCGGCGATCGACTCGCGGGCCTTGGCGACGCGCGGCGCCACCTTGACAAGCGCGTGGGTGATGTTGCGGATGTTGTTGTCGGGCGACTCCACCATGCGCATCAGCGTGTCCCCGCCCCCGTAGGCCTTGGCGAGGATGGCGTTGCGCATCCGCGTCATGCCGGCCTGAGAAAGCTCCCCGGTCGCGGTGACGAGCGCCGATTGCTCGGTGACGGGGAGCAATCCAATGAAGCGCCGGATGAAGGGCATGTTCTGCGCGGTGTTGAGCTCGCCGTTATCCCCCGCCGCAAGGTCGTCGAGGGATTTCAACCGCGCGGCGTCGGCGCGCGCAAGCTCCAGCGGCGAGAGTTGGGCGACGCTGGACTCGTTCGCCTGCCGTGCGAATTCGGCCCGGTTGACATCGGTAGTGCGAATCCGCACCAGCACCGGCTTTTTCACGCCGGCCAGAGCTTGCGGGTCTAGGCCAAAGCGCTCGGCGTTGGCGGCGAGCCACTCGCGGTAGGCCTGCGCCTGCGGCGCATCGGCGTCGTAGGCTCGCTTCAAGGCGATGCTGCGGGCGTTGCCGGACTCGACGATGCCGTCGGGGCCGACAATAGGCGCACCCTGCGAGGCTTGCGGCGACTCCGCGAGGAAGTCGGGCTGAAGGTTCTGCGCGATGCGTGCGACCTGGAGATCGCTCGCGTTACGGCTGCGATCGCGCGGCTGCAGCTCACGCGGATAACGCGGATTCTCGTTGAGTGCCGTATCGTGCGAGGTGACCAGCTCGTCGGCATCCACGACCGCGAACTCGCCTTCGAGCTTGGACCCCCGTTCGGTCGCGAACTGCGTCTTGCGACCGCGCACAAACTGCGGCGGCTTCAGAGGCTCCTCGGGCCGTGCTTCGGCCTGCGCACGCTCTTTGAACGCCTCCAGCGCACCCGCGGGCGCCTTGAGCTCGCGGCCAGGAATCCCTGCATCGCTGCCCTCGATCTCGAAGTAGTCCTCGCCATCGCGCGTACCGAGAAACCGCGTCACCTTCACCGGACGATCAACGCCGGCGGATGTCCAGACCGCATCTAAGGGTTTCGTGCCGGTGAAAAGACCCCCTTCTCCGGTGTCTTGCGTCACCGCGCCTTGCGTGCGAGCTTGCCCGGACTGCTTGCGGTCTTCCGGTGCCGGCGCCTCTGGAGAACCTGCGGGCGGTTCCTTGCTGCCGCGCACACCGCCCCGCTTGAGCTTCGCGTTCTGTTCGAGCGCATCAGCCACCGTGGCGTAGATCCCGGGTTTCGCCGCCGCGAGCCGGAAGATCTCCTTCGGATCGGCCTGGATCGAACGCACTGCGGCATCGAGATCAAACTGCACATCTGGCGCCGCCTGCTTGTACTCGGGCAGATCCCGCATCGCCTGAGCCACTGTTTCGAGAACGGCAGGCTTTGCCTTCACCGCCTGGAAGATCGCATTCGGATCGGCAAGCATGGACTCCACGCCCGCCGGTTCTGAGGCAGGTGCGGCGGGCTGTGCCGGCCTCTGGGCGGGTTCGCCGCCGAGCACATCCTCTGCCTCCGCTCCGGACTCAAACTTCTCTCCGCGGCCAAAGAGGCGGCTCAAAAAGCCGGGTTTCTTCTCGGGCTTGCCCGCAGGCTGCTGTTCGGTCGGCGGTGGCTCGGCTCCGCGCTTCGGCCCCGGGATCGCCGAGATGGCACCAAAGGGCGCGCCGCCGGCGAGCCCACCCATGCCGGAGTTGAACCACCGCTTGAGCGCCTCTTCCGTGACGATCGGCTCGCCTTTCTGCGCGATCGCCAGGTCCTTGACGATTTCCTGCCCAGCCTCGTTCAGGAACTCCCTGCCGGCCGCTTCCGGTACTTCGCGCCCCAGCCGCATGAAGTAGCTCTTGGCAAGCCGTTCGAGCGTCTCCCGTGGTATGCCACGGAAAGCCCGCGCCACCTGAAGCGGCACGCCGACGAACTCCATTGCCGCGTAGGGAACCGCTCCGGTCACGGCCTCGCTCGGGTTGATCTCCCCGCGCTTCTCGAGCTGCTCGCTCGCGATGTCGCCCGCGCCCATGACGCCCGCGGCACCCATGAGTGCCGGCGTGCCGCCGAGCAAGCCAGAGAGTATGAAGGAGGCCGTATACGGCAATCCCTGCCCGAAGTTGAAGGCGAACCAGTCGGCGTAGTCCTTCGCGTCCTTCGCGTCGCTGAAGTTCGGAACCCGTCCCTGAGTGGTCCGGATGTGGTCCGAGTAGGTTTTCCAGCTCGAGAGCAGCGCATCGCGGATCTGCGTGTTTTCCGCGACGGATCGAAGGGCGTTTTCGCGCAGGAGCTTGCGGGTCTCCGGATCCGCCCTGGCGTAGAGTCGCGCCTGCTCTTCGGCGTAGCTCGGCAATTTGCCCATTTTGGAAACAGTCGGCTTCCAGCGCCCGAGGTCGATCTCGTCGTAGGCGGCGAGCGTCTTGTCGAGATGCTGAAGCGCACTCACGAACGGGATCATCGCCGCCGCGGTCACCATCTGGTGCGCGCCGGTCACCCCGGTTTCCACGCCCTTGCCGAATTCGGTCGTGGGCGGCCCAGGGCGTAGCCACTGAACGATGCCCTCCTTCTCGATTTCCTTTGCGGCGTCCTTCAAGGCGCCGATAGCCCGTTGGATCGGCCCCGGCTTGGTGTCGGCATCGAATGCCTCGCGTGCCGCCTTGAGCTGCTCCGTAGGCACGAGCGGCGCCACCACGTCCAGGAAATACTGGTTGCGCGCCGCCTCGATCTCATCGGCCGAGAGCCGCTGCATCTCGGGGCGCCGCAGCACCTCGTCCCAGGTGGGCGGTTTTGACCGGCCCCTCGGGGCCGCCTGAGGCGCTGCCCCAGACGCCTGGCCCGGCACCTCCCCGAGCGCGGCATCGTCGAGCGCGACCCCACGCGGTTGCGGCCGGTAGCTCGTCAGATTCACGCCGGCCATCCGCGCGGTGTGCGCGATGTCTCGCTCAAGCGCCGCCCGGCCTTCCTCGCCTTCGTAGTCGCCGCGCGCAAGCTCGGCGAGCTTGGTATCGAGTGCTCGCCGATAGGCCTGCTGCCGCTCCTCCGGTGTCTCGACCGGAAAGCCGATGCCGCTACGCGCGACGCGCGCCGCGGAGGGCTCAAGCGGATTGATTCCGCTGTCGATGTCGCCGAGCGGGATGCGCATCTACTGCTTCCAGGGTCTTGGTCCGGTGTAGCCGCTGCCAGATGGCGCTCCGCTGACCTCTTTCAGCGCCTTCTCGCGTTCGGCTTCCTGTACGGCCTTCACGCCCGCGGCCTCCGGGTCCATGCCCTGGCGCACGTACTCGCCCACGAGCTGCGTGGCGCGAAGCGCGACCTCCTTGTTCTTTTCGTCCGGGAAGAACATGCCACCCTCGAAGCGCCCGCCGTACTTCGGCAGGATCACCTTGTCGATCGCCATCTTCACGCGGCTGTCGAGGTAGGTCTGTTCCTTGCGGCTGGCGCCTGGGAGCCTTGGGACGTTGACGCCCGCAGCCGCCGGCGGAAGGCCCGTGCGCTTGGAGTAGATGTCGCCCTCCGATGTCGCGGCGAACTCGTCGTCCGAGAAGATCGGCGTCACCTTGCCGTCCTTGCTGATCCGCACGAGCGACTTGCCGACCTTCTCGTAGCGCGCGCCGAACTGCTCTGCCAAGGCGTCCAGTTGTTGCACCGGTACCCGGATAGGTTTGGCGCCCTCTTTCTCTGGGTGGATGACGAGCACCTTTGTTTTTGCGTACGTGCCCCCATCGGGACCGGTCGTCTCGACGTCCTCGATCGAGAAGTCCTTCGCCTTCTCGCCCGGCATGAGGAGGGCGCTATTGTTGAACATTTCGAGGGCGAGCGACTTGTTGCCGAGCTTGAGCACGTTCCAGACGTTCGCGGTCTGGCGCTTGATGGCATCGAGCACCTTGTTGTTCAGCTCTTCGCGGGCAACGGCGAGCTCGTCGGGAAGCCGCTGCTGCTGCGCCTGAAGCTGCTGGCCCTGGATGCCAGCCTGCAAGCGCTGATTGTCAGCGAGCAGGCGCCGCGTCTGCTGCTCGAAGCCCTGCATTTGGTTCTTGAAGCCCTGCTCATTGATGTCGAAGTCGAGCTTCGCCCCGCGGAGCTGCAGCTCCTTGTCAAAGAGCGGCTCTTCCTTCTCCAAGCGCCCGAGGCCAATTTTGCGGATGCGCGTGACGAGATCATGCGTCTCCTGTTCGCGCTGTTCCTTTTTCTGCGCGAGGTCAAGGTTCTGGGCAAGCGTGTAGCCTCCCGCGAGCCCGCCGGCGAAAGCGCCGAGGTTGAATCTAGGCATCGTTCACCCCTTTCTTCGCGAGCCGCGAGACCTTGGCTTCCAGCCTATCGACCTTCTTCGCCACGCCCTTCACCGCGGCGAGCGTCACACCCACGGCGTCGATGACGCTGATCGTCTTGCCGTCGCCGACGCCGAAGCGCTTGGCGAAGTCCTCGGCGTAGGGCCCGACGTGGGTTGCCTGATCGTC
>DATMAN010000073.1 GCA_035560005.1 Burkholderiales bacterium
CTTCCCGCACCCTGTAGGAGAAGTCCACCGACACGCCGTTGGCCAGAATGAGCTCCACTTCGGTGTGGGGGACGCCCAACGCTTCGATCGCGTTCTTCACGCTGGCGGCTCTCGCGCAGCCGTAGGCAAACTCGACCTTCCGGCGCTGCGGCGGCAGAAAGTCGTTGAGCTCTTCGTAGAAGCGAAACCTCGCCACGGTCATGGCGGCGTCCCCTCAACCCGCTGCCGGGTCGCACGCTCGCGCGGTCGGGTGGCGGGTAGCCAGCCTGCGCGGCCTGCTAAACTTGCGCGCACCACTGCACAAAGAGGAAGAACAAGTGATCGACCTGTATTTCGCCCCGACGGCCAACGGGCTGCGCGCTTCGCTGGTGCTCGAAGAAACGGGTCTTGCCTATCGTCTGCACAAGATCGATCTGATGAAAGGCGAGCAGCGCTCGGCGGAATTTCTGAAGCTCAACCCGGCAGGGCTGATTCCGGTGATCGTAGATTCCGACGGCCCGGGCGGCAAGCCGCTCACGCTCTCGCAGTCGGGGGCCATCGTGCTTTACTGCGCGGAGAAATCGGGCAAGTTCCTCCCGCGCGATGCCAGGCAGCGGGCGATCGCCATGCAATGGTTCATGCAAGCCGCGAGCGACATCGCGGGCACCAGCGGGACGATCTTCCGGCTGGAAGTGACCGCGCCGGAGAAAAGTACCGCCAACGTCGAATATTTCAAGAAGCGGCTGCTCGATTTCTTCGCGGTCTGCGACGAGGCGCTGGAGGGAAGGGAATATCTGGCCGGAGAGCTGTCGGTGGCCGATCTCATGCTCTACCCCAATTTCGCCGCCCGCAAGGCGCTGATCGACCAGGCCGGAGGTTTTGCGAACCTGCAGCGCTGGGGGGCGACGATGGCGGCGCGTCCCGCGGTGGCGCGCGGCATGAACCCTTCTTGAAACGAATCGGACCCCGGAGGACACGGTTCGGGATTCCGCGATGCGAAGCTTGTCAAGGGCCCTCCAGAGGCTGTTTTCCAACGCGCAGGATCAGGCTCCCCCGGCCGACGCGGTTCCGCTGGCAGCCGCAACGCTGCTCGCGGAGGTCGCGCGGGTGGATCACGACGTCAAGGACATCGACCTGATCGCGGCGCGCGAGGCGCTGCAACGGCTCTTTGCACTGCCTCCCGAGAAGGCCGACGCCTTGCTCGCCCATGCGACGCGCCCGGAGAACCGGCCGACGTCCTATCACCCGATCGCCGCCACCTTGAACCGCGCGCTCTCGCGCGAGGACAAGGTGCGTCTGATCGAGTGCATGTGGCGGGTCGCACACGTCGATCGGGAAATCGACATGTACGAAGATCACCTGGTGCGCAAGATCTCCGATCTGCTCCACGTCTCGCACACCGACTTCATCATCGCCAAACGGCGTGCGCGCTGAGCACGTCTGCATCAGGCTCGCAATGGCGGTCTATACTCCCTCGAGCTGGAGTGCGTCGCGCGCGGCCGCCTTTTCCGACACGATGATGCTCGATGGGTCCTTTCTGAAAAAGGTGTCCGCTCTGGCGGCATTTTTCTGCCTGTCAGCGGGCCCTCTCCCCACCCACGCCCAGTCCTGTATCGCGCCGGGCCAGTGGGCGATGCCGGCCGCCTCCGGCGCACGCATCGTCTCGCCGAGCGAGGTGGTCGACGCGGCGCGCGAGGCGCGTTTCGTCCTGCTGGGCGAAGACCACGACAATCCGGATCACCACCGCTGGCAGTTGCACTCCCTGGGCATGCTGCTCGGCGCGCGAGGCAAGCTCGTCATCGGGATGGAGATGCTGCCGCGCCGCGCCCAGCCGGTGCTCGATCGCTGGGTGGCGGGAGACATCGGCGAAGCGCAACTGCTGCGCGAGACGCAGTGGAACAAGGTCTGGCGCTTCGACGCGGAACTCTACCTTCCGATCTTCCACTTTGCGCGCCTGCACCGCCTGCCGCTGATCGCGCTGAACGTGGACCGCGGTCTGGTGCGCGACGTGGGCGGAAAAGGCTGGAAGGCGATTCCACCCGCGCAGCGCGAAGGCGTGAGCGATCCAGCTCCGCCCAGCACCGAGTACCGCGAGCACCTGCGCGGCTGGTTCGAGCAGCACCGGCGCGCCGAAGAGCCTGACGATCCGGCCGCGTTCGAGCGCTTTGTGGAAGCGCAGTTGACCTGGGACCGTGCGTTCGCCGAGGCATTGGCGCAGGCAGCGGCACGCGACCCCGAGGCGCTCGTGGTGGGCATCATCGGCAGCGGACACCTGCGCAACGGCCATGGCGTGCCGCATCAGTTGCGCGCGTTGCGCGCCGGGATCGCGAAGATCTGGCTGCCCGTAACGCCGGATGTGCCGTGCGGCGAGCTGACCGCCGGGCTGGCCGATGCCGTCTTCGCCATCGCCGGCGCGCGGGCAGACGACACGCCGAAGCTCGGCGTGCTGCTCGACGAGGAAAGCGAGGGGCTGCGCGTGCGCGCGGTCGTCGCAGGCAGCGTCGCCGAGAGCGCCGGCGTGAAGGCCGGCGACCGTGTGCTCACGGCCGCGGGATTGCGCGTGGCCAGCGCCGAGGATCTGATCGCGCTGATCCGACGGCAGCCGCCCGGCACCTGGCTGCCGCTCAAAGTCCAGCGCAGCGGTCGGGAGCTTGAACTGGTCGCCAAGTTTCCGCCCGCGGCCGAATGAGATTCCGGCTCGCGGCCGCCCTCTTCCCGCTGGCGGCGTCCGCGTCCGCGGCGACGCTGCCCCACCTGGAACTCTTCGTTGCGCTCGACCCTGCCAGCCGGGCGTTCGAGGCGCAGGCCCGGTTCACCGTCGCCCCGGGGGCACGCTTGGCGTTCTTCCTCGCGCCCGGCCTCACCGTGCGGTCCGCGGAACTGGACGGCAACCCCGCCGGAGTGCGTCGTCAGCCGGGGGAAAACGGCACGCATTTCGAGATCGTATCGCCAGGGCGCGGTATGCCGCGGTCGCTGCGCATCCGCTACGACGGCGTGCTGCGCGCCGTCGATGCCGCGCTTTCACACCGGGACACGCTCGGCGGGCTGCCGCCCGTGGCCTCGCGCGAAGGCAGCTTCCTGCCCGCCGGCTCCGGCTGGTATCCAGAGCCCGGTCCCCTGTTCACTTGGCAGCTCACGGTGCGCACGCCCGCCGACCAGATTTCGATCGCGCCCGGCGCGCCGCAGAAAGAAGAGATCCGCGACGGTAGCCGCACCGTGCAGTTCACCTTCGAACATCCCTCTCAGGGATTGGATTTGATGGTCGGCCCGTACGTCGTTGCCGAGAAGAACATCGCCACGGCTTCCGGCAACGTGTGCGTGCGCACCTTTTTTCACGCCGAGCTGCAGCCCCTGGCGTCCGGTTACCTCGACGCGGCCGCGCGCTACATCGCGCGCTACTCGGAGCAGATCGCGCCCTACCCCTACTCGCATTTCAGCATCGTCTCGAGCCCTCTGCCGACCGGCTTCGGCATGCCTTCGGCAACGTATCTCGGCCGCGAGGTGCTCAGGCTGCCATTCATCAAGGACACTTCGCTCGGCCACGAGGTGCTGCACAACTGGTGGGGAAACGGCGTCTACGCAGACGTCTCCCGCGGCAACTGGTCCGAAGGGCTCACGACCTTCATGGCCGACTATGCCTACAAGGAGGAAGCCGGGCCTGACGCCGCGCGGGACATGCGCCACGGCTGGCTGCGCGATTACGCGTCGCTGCCCCCCGGCAGCGAGCAGCCGTTGTCGGCGTTCCGAGCGCGGCATCACACCGCCTCTTCGGCCATCGGCTACGGCAAGTCGGCGATGCTGTTCTTTACATTGCGCGCGCGGCTCGGGCGCGAAGCATTCCTGGGCGCGCTGCGCGACTTCTGGGCGCGGCATCGCTTCGCGCCGGCAACCTTCACCGATCTCGCCGCAGCCTTCGAGCGCGCGGCGGGCGAAGATCTGTCCGGCCTCTTCGCGCAGTGGCTCGACCGCACGGGCGCGCCGGAAATCCGGGTAAGCGAGGCGCGACACCTCGATGCCTCGGACACGGCACGGCTCACAGTCACCCTGGCGCAGACTCCCGCGGAGTTCTCCAACCGGGTGCCGATCCGCGTGTTCCATGGAGACGGCGCGGAGGATTTCGCACTGGAACTGAACGGCCCTTCGGCCAGCGGGCAGTTCGCGACCCGCGGGCGCGCGCTGGCGGTGGCCGCAGACCCGGAGTTCACCGTCTGGCGCAGGCTGCTTGCGGGCGAGGCGCCTCCGATTGTGCGCGACATCGTCGCCGCACCGGCTGTGACCGTCGTCGCACTGGACGAAGCGCTGGGCAACGCGGTCCGAACCTTCGCAGGCGCGCTGATCGAAGGCGAGCTTCGTTTCGTGGCGGATGAGACACCACCTCCGGAAGGTCATGCGCTGGTCGTCGGTCCACGCCCGATGGTCGATCGCTGGCTGCGCGACCGCGGCTTGCCTGCGCGCCCGCCGCAGGCCGATGCAGGCGACGCACAGGTATGGATTACCGCTGAGGCGTCGGTGCGACTGCTGCTCGTCTCGCTCCCGGTGCGCGTCGACGATGCGAAAGCGGCGCTCGCGATGCTCGCGAGGCGCCTGCCGCACCTCGCGCGCTATTCGTGGATCACCTTCGAGGAGGACAAGACCGCCGACCGCGGCACCTGGTCCGCCTCGTCGCCTCGCGTTCCGGTCAAATGACCGCCGCTCTCACCGCAGAGGACGCCGAGGACGCTGAGGAAAACAAGAGCGCAACAAAAGATAATCCTTCGCCCTCCGGGAGAGAGAGGTCAGGGTGAAGGAAGGCTCTCGCTCCGCTAGTATGCGAAGACCACGGAGCATCTTTCTCGAGCCTTCGTGTCTTCGTGTTGCGCTCTTCTCTTCAGGAGAAACGGAATGGCAAAGGCAATCAACGTCGGGGTGGCGGCAAGGATCGGCAAGTACAGCGACGCGGTGCTGGTGGAAAACGCCAGGCGGCAACTGCACATCTCTGGAACACCCGGCATTCGCAAGGACGGCTCGGTTCCCGCGAGCTTCGTGGAGCAGGCGGACCTGGCCTGGCAGAACCTCGTCGAGATCCTCAGCGCCGCGGGAATGGGTGTGCAGAATCTGGTGAAGATCAACCAGTACTTGCTGCGCGCCGAGGATATTCCTTCTTACGGACCGATACGTCTGAAGCACCTCGGCGAGCATCGCCCTGCGTCGATGCTTTCGGTCGTGCCGGCGCTGGTCAAGCCGGAGATACTGTTCGAGATCGAAGCTGTCGCGTGTGATTAGAGAACGCTCACCGCGGAGGACGCCGAGGACGCGGAGGAAAACAAGAGCGAAACACGAAGACGCGAAGGGGATTCGAAAGAAAATCCGAACCGCGGAGAGCCTGCCCCCGGATTGAACAGGGGATTCGGAGGAACGGCAAAGATACGAGGGGAAACACGACGCGGAGAAAGGATAGCCCCTCGCCCTCCGGGAGAGGGGTTGGGGTGAGGGACAGACTCGTCGCGCTACGACACTCTGTCCAGAGGGCTTTGCACCCCACGGCCGCCACGATTCAAGACATGGGTGTAGATCATCGTCGTGCTCACGTCGGCATGACCAAGAAGTTCCTGCACGGTTCTGATGTCGTAGCCATTTTGCAGGAGGTGGGTGGCAAAACTGTGCCGGAGCGTGTGAGGCGTCGCCGGCTTATGAATGCCCGCCGCGCGCAGCGCCCACTGCAGGGCCCGTTGAATCGGCTTTTCGTCCGCATGGTGACGCCTCACCACTCCCGAGCGCGGATCCTTCGACAGCCGCGCGGATGGGAACACGTACTGCCACATCCAGTCCCTGCCCGCGTTCAGATACTTGCGATCCAGCGCAAAGGGCAGATACACCGACCCGAACCCGGCCGCCAGGTCCTCGGCGTGCAGTTCGCGCACTCTCTCGAGATGTCGTTTTATCGGCTCGACCAGGCTTTCGGGGAGCATCGTCACCCGATCCTTCGCGCCCTTGCCGTCGCGCACCAGGATTTCGCGCCTCGCGAAATCAATATCCTTCACCCGAAGTCTGAGGCATTCGAGGATTCTCAGCCCGGATCCGTACAGCAGCCGCGCGATCAGCGCGGGGGTGCCTCTCATGCGGTTCAGCAGCGCATTCACCTCATCGACCGAAAGCACCACCGGCAGGCGCTGCGGCACACGGGCCGCTACGACGCCATTGAGCCAGGGCAGTTCCTTGTCGATGACTTCTTTGTACAGAAACAGAATCGCGCTCTTGGCCTGATTCTGCGTGGAAGCCGATACCCGTCCCCGGACCGCCAGGTGGGTCAGAAACGCCTCTACTTCAGCCGCTCCCAGATCCCTCGGGTGGCGTTTGTCGTGGAAGAGCACGAACCGGCGTACCCAGTCGACATACGCCTGCTCGGTGCGGATACTATAGTGCTTGACGCGGATTCGGTCGCGAAGCTTGTCCAGGAGTCTGGGCTCGGCCGGTGGGAGCGCAACGGAAGCCGGCTGGGGCAGCATGTTCTACCTCCGGGCGACGTGAAAGGAGCGCGATCAGGGGCTTGAATGCAC
>DATMAN010000074.1 GCA_035560005.1 Burkholderiales bacterium
TTCGTCCCGAGAGTCGGGAAGCGCGCGCCGTGGCCAGCGGTGAGCGTGATCGTCGTATCGGTGCTGGTGATCGAGGAGGCGAGCGTGCCCCAGGCGTTGTTGGCGAACTTACGCTTCTTCGGCATCTATAGCTCCTTGACCCTGATCTTGAATTCGACTTCCTTGATTCGGCCCTCGGTCGAGGTGATGGTCAGCGTCACCTTGTAGGTCGTGCCAGCCGCTCCGCCAGAGATCCATTGCTTGACGACCTTCGTCGAGGCGTTGATCGCGGTCGTGCCGAGGCTGAGTCCGGACGGGTTGACCGCCTTGGTGACGCTCGCCGGGGTGTCCGTGGACGGCAGGAACTCGGACATGTCCACGTCGTAGTCCAGCGTCTCCCCCGGCTGCTTGTCGAAGATCGGGATGCTCACGGCTTGATGTCCTCGTCAGGCCCGGGCACGATCCGCCTGGACTGCCCTGGTACGGACACCGATCGGATGTCTCTCGCCACGACGCTGCGTAGCTGCGCGAACACCGGTGTCAAGCGCGCGATCTGCGCAGCGATGCCGGGCCGCAGGATGGTCCAGACCTGTGCGAGGCTTGCGACAGCAGAACCCGCGGCGGTCAGCGTCTTGAGCACCGTCCTTTGGAGCCTCGCCACAACCGCGGCAGTAGCCATGAGCGGTGCCATGTCGAAAAGGCGAATGAGCGAGGCCTGCGCGCCAGCGGCCACGGACATCGTGCGGGTGAGTGCGCGCGAGAACATCGCCACCGCCGGCGATGCCGCGCCGAGATTCTTGGCCACGAATCTGGCGAGCGACGCCGCACCGGATGCCGATGCGGCGAGGATCTTCCCCGGGCTTCGCACCACGCTCGCCAGACCAGCGCCCGCAGTCGCCGAGAGCACCTTGCCAGCCTGCTTCGTCGCGCTTGCCGTGGCACCGGCCAGCGCGGAGCGCAGCAGCGACACCAGACGGACGACGCTCGCCGCTGCCGCGCTCGATGCCGAGAGAATCTTCGCCGGATCGCGCTTCAAGGAAACCGCCGCTACCGACTGCACCGATCTCGGCAGCTGCACCTGCTTCACGGACGACACCACGGAACCCGCCGCAGCGCTGAGCGCGCGCAGCAGAGTTCGGATCGTGGCGAGCGTCGCCACTCCACCACTCGTCACGGATCGCACGAGTAGCACCACGCGCACTACCGCAGGGTTGCCAGCCGCTGTGGCCGACAGCGTGCGCAGCAGGTTTCGCAGGGTTCCCAAGGTCGCGGTGCCGCTGCTCGCGGCAGACAGAGTTCGCAGTAGATTCCGGATCGTGGCGAGCGTCGCAGCGCCGGTGCTCGTCACGGATCGCACCATCACCACCATGCGCGTCATCGCAGCCGTGCCGGCGCTCGTTACGGAGAGCGTGCGCAGCAGGGTCCGCAATGTCGCGAGCGTGGCCGTGCCGGCGCTCGTCACCGCCCGCGCGAGCGCGACCGAGCGGACCAGGCTCACGGCACCCGTCGAACTCGCGGCCATGATCCTCAGCACCTGCCTGACCGCAACGACGGCCGCAGCACTCGACGCCGATAGCGGCTTCGCAACCTGCCGCACGAACGAGGCTGCCGATCCCGCCACCGCAACGAGCGTCGAGAGCACCGTCTTCGAGGCGACGAGCGAGGCTGCCGCCCCTGCGCTCGCGCTCAGGTCGCGGAACTGATCCCCGCCGTTGACCGCAGTCGCATTGACTTGGAACTGGTTGACCACGCCGCATCTTGGGCTACGTGAACTGGACCTTCATCGTGAACTGGATCGATTCGCCGACATTGAGCGCGATTCCAGTGAAATCCCCCTTCATGAACAGGTTGCCGCCCGTCGCCGCATCGAACAGTCCGGCGTTCGTGATGGTCTTGTTCGTCGTCGCGACCGTGATCGTGCCCACCACCTGGTAGGTGTCGTTCGTCTGCGATGTGGTCACCCGCGAGCTGGTGCCGAGCGTGCGCGACTCCTCGGTGGACTCCGTGAACAGCGTCGTGTCCGTCGCGGCCGCAGTACCGGCACCCGTTCCCCAGGCGACGTACTTCGGTTCTGTGCCCGCACCGGTGATCCGGTTGGTGACGATCGCCTTGCCGGCGTGCGTGAACACCGTCGCCAAGCCGATGCCGACCAACCATTTCGCCACAGGCGTCAGCTCGTGCCCGGCGAGCGGTGGTGCCGGAAATGCGCCCGCGAGGGCGACGATGAGCGCGAAGACAAGGAACGACGACAGCAGCGTGCCGACAGGTTTTTTCATGTGTGGTGCCTCCTGAAAAGTCGCCTGAGCGCCCACCAGAAGCGCCGCAGCGGGTTGCGGTGGTAGTACGAGATCACGCCGAGATCGATCCGGCGGCCATCGGCGCCGATCTTCACCGCCTCGATCGACGCCGACTTGACTTTGGTGCGTGTCAGCAACATCCGGCCTCACAGGAAATGCGCCCGCACGCGCAACGGCGCGCGGGTATGCCCTTGGCTCGCCCGTCTCATCGTCTTGGCGATGGCGTGGTCGAACATCGCTTGGTGGTGGCCGGCGAGCTCGCCATCGGTCCAGGGCTTCTTCTTCATCGCGAACAGCCGCGCCTTCGCGCCGCAGGCGATGGCCTCGAGCCATTCCTCGAAGAGAAATGCTGGCCCGGCAGTCGAGGCACGAGTGGGCTTGAGCGCGAGCTTTCCCGTCAATGCGCCTGCCAGGTCTGCGTTCGGGTACGGCACGAGGATGACGGCGTCCGGCCTTTCCTGCGTGTAGTAGAGCGGGGTGCCGGCCTGCGACGGCCAGTGCGCATAGCGCTCGGCGAGCTGCTCTGGCGTCTGCGGATAGATCTCCTTCTTGTCGTACCAGAGCCGCACGACCTTCACCACGGCAGCCCCGGCCTCCGGCTCGAAGTCGTACTCGGCCTGGTTGGCAACCGCGCTGATCGGCTCCATGTCGGCCCGCCAGATGAGGCTGCGCTCGCAGAAATCGATCGCCGCGTTGCGGATGGCGTTCTTCGCCACCGCCTGCGGGCAGCCCGGCACGTCGGGCAGCACCTCGTCGTACCACGCGGTCCAAGCCTTGGTCGTCATGCCCCGGCGCCGTCCTTGAAGAGTGCGAAGAAGGAGAGCGCCTTGCCCTCCTCGACATGCTCGGCGTCGATCGCCATCGCGCGCGCGGTCACGTAGTCGGCCACAGCGGGGGCGTAGTCGTCGTCGAGCGGGAAGGTGTCACCGAGGGCCTTGTCGCCTGGCAGGGCGGTGAACTGGCCGAAGAAGAGATCGGGCCGCTTGAGCCGCAGGAGCCGGATCGCGTAGTTCGCGTGACCGAGCAGATCGGCGTCCGTCCAGCGAACCTTGTCGGTGTCGTTGAGCGGGAACCGCCCCCGGTCGACGATCTGTTGCATGGTGTACGGCATGGCTCAAGCTCAGGCCGCCAGCATTTCCTGCAGCTTCTTGACCGAGGTCGAGGGATGCGGCTTCCTGCCGAACTTCTCGGCGACCGCCGCGAGGAGCTTTTCCTTGTCCACGTCTGGCGCCATGTACCATGGGAGCGTTTTGCCGTTACCGGACTTCTGCTCAGCGCGCTCGGCGCCTGCGGCGTTGCCGGTTTCCTCGGCCTTCGCGGGCGCAGGCTTGCGCACGCGGCTCGCGAGCTCGCTCTCGTGCACTTCGTAGCCCTCGGGAATCGCGAGGAGCTGCGCGATGTCCTTTGGATCGGTCACATCGCAGACATGGTCGCGATCCGGCTGCTTGGGGTCGAGCGGCCGGAACGAGAGCGTCCTCTGGTTCGCTCCCTTGCCGAGCACGACATCGGTGCCGGGCTTACCGTCTGCGAGCCTGCGGATCTGCTTGATGCGGATGAGCACGTCGTTTCTCCTTCAATGAGCCGTACCTCCCGGGGCCGTGAGGCCCCGGGAGTGCTCTTGTGCCGGCTCGCGCCGGCTATGGCGTCGCCTCAGGCGCTGTAGTGCGCCGCGCGGTAGTGCACCGTGGCGAAGACCGAGCCCGCAGCCGCCGTCGCGGCGCCGGTGGCGATCTTGGCGCCGATCATCCGGCGCGTCGCCGCCTTGGGCTTGGTTTTCCACAGCGCCCTTGCGGTCGGTCGCGCCATCGTGCCGGACTGGCCGATCGTCGCGCCGGAGAGCCACGCCGCACCGCCATCGTCCGCGTCGGTGCTCACCGCGGTCTTGGCCGAGTTGAGCAGACCGAAGTCGAGCACCACCGCCGGGGTGACGTTCGTGTCGATGTCGTCCGACTCGAAGACGGCGTCGACCGGGACGTGATCCTCGGGCAGCTCGCCGAATTCCAGGATGTCGTTGACCGCATGCGTCGCGGGCAGCACGACTTCCATCCGCACGGACACGATTTCCGAGCCCTTCGCGATGGGCATCGGCTTGACGCCCTTGGCGTAGTCCGATTTGTGGTTTGCCATGATGTGTCTCCTTCAGAAAAGTGGATGTTCCGGGGCTGGCCCGTAGCGGCACCAGCCCCTGTGCGCCTTCAGTTGCCGGATTAGCCCGGATCCTTGGCGTAGCTGTCGAGCGCGATCACGCCGAAGTCACGCGAAGTGCCCTCGATCGTGAACGCGGTCTTCTTCACGCCGCAAATCGTGCCGGTGTCGATCACCGCCTGATTGCCGCGGTCCTGGGTTTCCTCGTGCCAGTCGAAGCGCAGGCCCGTGCCAGGGGAGCCGAAGGCCATCACCGCGGCCTGGCGACCGAGGAAGAGCGCCCGCGCGGCATCGAGGTTCGAGCCCGAGCCGTAGTCGTTGAAGCGGATCACCCCTTTGTGCTTGTGCAGCACGACATCGTTGTACATGCCGAGCGAGCCACGGAAGATCGGGTTGTTGCGCCCCTCGGCACCCGCCGCAGCCTTCTGGATGTCGAGCCACTGGCCGGTGCTCGTCGACGTGCGCACGTCGAACTCCTGCCACGGGTGCAGCACGCAGATGAAGTGCTCGCTGCCGTCGATCTCGCACGGTTGCAGCGACGGAATCGCTTCCGTGCCACCGCCCATCACATCGGCCCTCGCCACCGCGCGGTCGATCAGCTTCAGATCGAACTTGTCGGTGTTGGCGAGCGTCGCCTTCGAGGTCGCCGCCCCGGCGTACAGGATGTGCTTGGAATCCGGTGCGACGAAGGCGTTGCCGGCAAAGCCGGTGTACGACGTCGGATAGATGAAGTCCGGGTTGATGCCGCGCGCACCCGACAGGTACATGAAGATGAGCTCGTCGAAGATCCGCGCCCACCACTCCGACTGCCGCACCCGGGCGATCTTGCGCAGATCGTGGATGGTGCGCTTGCGCGTCATCCGGCCGCCGGTGTTGACCCCGCCGCGCATCTGGTCGATGTACAGCGAGTCGGTGTAGAACTTGAGGTCCTCCTCTTTGTTCTCCAGCGTGTTGTCGCCCTCGATGGGCTGCATCTTGAGCTGCATCACCAGGTCGTAGCTGATCTTCTCGCCTGCGTCGTTCTCCAGATGCGGCAGCATCTGGATGGGCGTCTGGGCTTCCTCGCCCTTGCCCATGAACTTTTTCGACCAGTACGACTTCCGTCCGACGTCGACCGCCAGGAAGACGGAATACTTCTGAACTGCTTTGGGGTCGTTCAGACCCACGATCGTTTTCATGAAGTGCTCCTGTTGAACACAGGCGCACTTCCTGCGCGCCTACCCTTTGAACCCGCCGAAGCGGGATGCCACCCTACGCGGTAGCGATGCCCTTGCGGGCCTGCGCCGCCCCGGAGGGGTAAGGCGTGACCTTGTTGATCGGAACCTCCTTGGCTGCGTTGAAGCCGAGCTTAGCCATGCGGCCGCTCTTCTCGAGCAACGTGACGACGACGCGCCCCCGGTCGATCGTCACCGACTCGCCGACCTTGACGTCGATCGAGAACGAGCGCCGCGCATCCATCTACGAGTTCGCGCGCGCCCAGCGCTCTTGCCACTCGGCGGACTTGCCGGCGATGTAGGCCTCAAGCGCCATCGAGTCCCCGGATTCGAGGAGCGAATTCGCCTCGGCGAATTCGCCTTCGCCGTCGCGCCCGATGTCCACCGCCCCCGCCGCCGGCAGGCCGCCCAGCGTCTTCGG
Organism: Burkholderiales bacterium; assembly: GCA_035560005.1. Taxonomy (NCBI): domain Bacteria; kingdom Pseudomonadati; phylum Pseudomonadota; class Betaproteobacteria; order Burkholderiales; species Burkholderiales bacterium. The sequence continues at coordinate 6,057 of DATMAN010000074.1, forward strand.
CAGCTTGTCCACCGGCGGCTGCCTGCGGCTCGCCACCGCCTTCGTCTTCGCCTCGGGCGCGGCCTTCGCGGACTTGCCCTCCAAGTTGAACGCCGCCTTCACCCGCTTGTGAGCCTCGGCGAGGAACCACTCGCCCGACTTGTCGGCGTTCGCCTCGTCGGCGGCAAGCGCCTTCACCTCCGCGTCGAGTGCGCCGTTGAGCACGCGCGATGTCCGCACCTTCGCCTCTGCGGCCTTGATCGCCTCCGCATCGCCCGCCTTCTTCGCTGCCTCCAAGGCGGCCTCGTGCAGCGCGACCCGATAGTCGATGCCCTCGTGCTTCGCCGCCTCGCGCATGAAGCGGCTCACCTCCCATCGCCAGCGCTGCTCGGCAGCCTGCTCGGCTTGCTCCGCGGCGATCTCGGCCTTGGTCTTCTGCGCGTCGAGCTCGCGCCGCTCCTTGTCGATCGCCCGGTGCTCCCGCAGCATGTCCTCGAGCTCAATCTCCCCGGACTTGAACTTGGCCGTCACCTCGTCATACTTCTTGTCGAGATCGGCCATCCGCTGCTCGTAGTTTTCCGGCGGCGGGACCTTGTAGGCGGGCACGAACGGCTCGTCGTCGTCCTCTTCCACGCTGTCGTCGCTTGCCGCGGCCTGCGCGTCGTCCCGGGCCTTCCCGTCGGCCTTCGCCTTGGCGGCCTCGTCGGCGTCCGCCTTCTTCGCCGGTTCCGCACCGGCCTCGGCTTTGGTTTCCGGCTCCTCCTCGGTTTCTTCGGCCTCGGCTGATGCCTTTGCTCCGGCATCGCCGTCGCTTTCGCCCTCGCCCACGATCTCCTTGAGGATGTCCGCGTCGTCCTCGCCATCGAGCACGGCAAGCTCCTCGGCTGAGAGCCCCGCGCGTTCCTCGTCGGTGAACTTCTCCGTCATCTGCTCTCCTTTCTGGCCACTTCCTGCGGCCGTTATGGGATCAGTACTTCAGCGGCTCCTGCGCGGACACCTTGGCCAGCTCTTCGAGCTTCTCCTTGGCAAGCTCCTGCGCCGCCTTCAGCCGCTTCGGATCTTTGCGGATCTCGCAGGCGCGCTGCAGGGTCCGCAAATCGTCCTCGGCCTGCCACCTCGCATCGCTGAACGGGCTCATGCCCTTGATTCTCTTCGCCATACGTCGGTCTCCTATGCGTTTATGCGTTCGCCGGGACGACCTGCCGTACCAGATCGGCCAGCTCTTTCACCTGCGCTCCCAAGTCAGAGATCGCCTGCAGGCTCTGCTGCTGCGTCGCGATGGCCTTCGCCAGATGCTCGGCGGCGGTGGCCCGCGCGTTCTCCGATTCGGCCAGCAGCTTTTCGGCACGCGCGGCCTGCTCGCGCAGTGCCAGTTCGAGCCCCTGCCGCTGCATCTGCGCGAGTTCCTGCCGGCGCTGCAGCTCGGCCTGATGTGCCGCTCGCTGCTCTGGGGTCATGCGTGCCAGTTCTTCTTCGTCCACCAGGCCGAGCATCTGCTTGACCTCGGCGGCCATCTCGTCTTTGTTCGGCAGGTCGGAGAATTCGAGCGCCATCCGGAGGATCCGCAGGCCTGCCTCGGCGTTCACCGCGGCGATCTTGCCCACGAGCTCCACCATGGTCTCGAACATCGCCTGCCGCACGCTCTGGTGGTAGTCCTGCTGGTCCACCACGAAATCCGCCTGCGAGGCCGTGATGTCGTTCAAGTACCGCACACTGCCGTCGGACTGCACTTCGGGCTGGTTGATCTTCACCCAGTCGAGCTTGCCCTTCGCACCCACCAGCCGCAGCACCTTGGGCTCGGTCATGAACTGCTCGATGAGCGAGAGCTGGATCTCGCCTTGGCGCTGGATGGCGAAGCGCAAGTTGTCGAAGATCTCCGCCGTCACCACCGAGCCCTGCAGCTGCCGCGCCTTGATCGCCTCGCCGCTGATCGCGTTGGTCGGCCGACCGAGGTTGTCGTCCGTGATCCCGCCCGAGTGCTGAATCAGGCGCTCATCGCGGTCCATCAGGCGTAGGTGTTCCTCGCCAATCAGCACGTTGTTCTCGAAACGGAACTCGGCACCGCGCTTCTTCGTGATGAGCGCATCGGGCAGCGCGGCCTCCTCCCGCATGTCGTCCCACGTCAGGCCGGTGCCCTCGATCGCGTCCACATCCGCGATGACCCTGTTCGTGCTCAACAGGTACAGGGACTTCGAGGCGCGCTTGTTCAGATCCTCCTGGATGTCCCTCGTGCGCCTGATCGGCCCGTAGGGCATCCGATCGCGACCGCGGATGTAGCACCAGATCGGCGTGAACGGGAAGCGGTTGTGCCGGTAGGGCGATGGCATCTCCTGGATGAGATCGCTCTCGGTCATGATCGCGCAGCGCACGCGCATCTTGATCGCGTCGTAGAGCCCGATCAGCCCCTCGAGCGCCGCCCGCACCATCTCCTCGTTCGCGCGGTCGAACACCTGCCCGTTGAACACCTCGCCGCGGCAGATCGTGCAGCGCTCCGGCACCCGGTACCAGGCTTCGATCAGCCGCACCCTGGCCCGCCGGTTGTCCACGGTCTGCACGTCGTTGACGAACGTGCGCCGGCCGATGACCTCGCCGCGGGCATCGCGGGCCTGGTAGCGCTGGCCGAGATACCAGAAGTCCTCGTCGTCCTCGCTACCGAAGAGGTTCGCCGCCACCGCGGCCTTGCGCAGCTTCTCGGCCCTGTCCGGCCACATCGCGAGCGCGATGTCGAGGTCGATCCACTTCCAGCGGAACAGGTAGCGCCAGTCGCTGCCGTCGCGCTCGACCCCAGAGCTATCCCAGATGATGTTGCGCCAGCTCTCGTAGCGGCTGAAAACGGGTTCTTCGGTCGGATCGCCGCGGGCGCCGTCCTCGATCCAGCCGACGCCCACCTTCACCGCATCCGCGAAGGCCAAGCTCCTCGCATACGCGGTCTTGTTGACGTCGCTCAGGTACTTGAGCACCTTGGTCTTGACGTCCGCCGCCTCGACATCGTCCTCGGCTCGCGGCAGCACCTTGAAATCCACTCGGGTGCGCTTTTCCGTGCCGATGATCCAGTCCACGGTCGTCGCTTGCACGTTGTAGACGAGCGCCGCCTGACCACGCTCGGCGAGTTCCTGGATGTCGCGCTCGTCCCACTGCAGGTTGTCGTAGAAGTCCTGGTCGATCGCCATCTGGTAGCGATTCGCGGCCTGCTTCTCGCGCTCCTGCTGGTACCACTCGAGCAGCTGCTTGTGCCTGCGCTTCATCTCCGGCGTGTCGAGCGGATGGATTTCCCCGGGCCGCCAGCCGGCCAGCCGCGCGTTCTGGGCGTCCAGCCAGCGCTCGACCGAGCCCTCCTCGGGCTCGATGCGGAAGTTCTCGATGTCGCCCACTCACGCCACCGTCATGCCAGGTACTTCGATCACCATTTCTGGCGTCGCCGTCGGGTCCTCGACCTCGGCCTCGGCGACCGTCTTGCCTCCTTCCTTGAAGGTCATCTCCCCGACGACGCGCCGCTGCCTCTTGTCGCGGTGGAACGCCTCGGGCTCGGGCGGCATGTCGAGCAGATCCTCGATGCCCTCCAAGATGGCATCGGCGATCCGGTGGACCGTGAAGCGATCCGGGTACAGGCCCATCACATGGGCCGCCTTCACCGCCTGCTGCACCAAGTACGCCGTCGGGTAGCCGTTCGGATGGGCGTACTTGAAGGCCGCCGACAGCATTACGACGAACGCGCTGGCGCCGAGCGTGCTCGGCCGCGCCGGGAACAGCACCATCGCGGGCTCCCGGTTGACCCAGTGAAAAGCCACCACGATGTCGCCGTGGCGACGCACCCGCCAGGCGTTCTTTCCGCCAACGACCACGCCCACGGTCAGCCCTGCTCAATGCCGAACTTCAAGCGCAGGCCGTTCGCCGTGTGCGTCGGCGTGCCCTGCGTCACGGTGCCGATGAAGATGTCGCGGCTCGCCGCATCGGATTCAAGCGCAAGATCGACGCCGCGCACCGTGGCGATGCGCACACCACCCAAATCCTTGTAGTCCGCTGCAGCGATGCTGACAACTCCCAGGCAATCGCGTGCCGCGGCGTCGGTGATCGTTGGCGCGGCGTTCTTCGTCCCGAGGTTCTGCGTGACCTTGAAGAAGTAGATGTCAAAGGGCGCGCCCTGATCGTCCTCGTCGATAACGGTGATTGAGCGCAGCATCCCTTTGCCGCCGTTCACCCGCATCGCGTTGGCGAGCGTTGCCGTGTCCGAGAGCACGTCGCCTGCCGCGTAGGCCACGGTGTCCAGGGTGAGCGTCACATCAACGATGTCTTTTGCGGCACCGACCTGCCCGATGTGGCTCTCCCCGGCCGGTAGTCGTGTGACATCTACGTCCAGACCGTTCGTGACATCGCCACGCGCGCGGTCGAACGTGGTGCCGTTGAAAAGCATCAACAGCGCCAGCATCTCGGCGCCGAGGTTGCCGACCGGGCCCTGACCGTCTTCGGAGTCTCGGAATTTGCTCATGCGGGTTCTCTCTTTAAGGTCGCTCGACGACGGTGACCGTGTCGCCCTGTCGCACGAAGCTGTAGCGCTTTGCTGGATCCGGGTTGGCGAGCATCCTGAAGAACGCCAGCGAGTAGCGGACGCCTTCGATCAGCAGACACGGACCCACGCCAGCGACGTCTTCGAGTTGCGCTACGTCCATCGGCACTGGCCTGATGGTCGAACTGAAGAACATCACACCTCTCCTCGAGAAAGCCCGCGGGTGCTCCCGCAGGCCGGAATAGACACGGCTACTCGCTGCACGGCTGTGCACCGACTGCACTCTCCGCATCCGCTTTCGCCGAGCTGCCGGGCCGACCATCCGCTTCCTCGCCTCCGGAACGGAGCCCGTGTCTCCCAATCGTGAGGCTCCACGGACGGCTCCCGGCTCGAGCGCCGCGACCCCGGCGCCGGGTGTCGCGGTGCCCGCCTACTTGCGCCGAGCCTCGTCCTGGATGCCCATCAGCGCCCGGCAGTGCTGGTGCAGCGCGGCCGCGGCAACCACGATGTCATCCTCGCCATCGAAGACGTCCTCGCCGCCGGCGAGGTTGACGATCGTGCGTCGCGCCGCATCCGGCATCCTCGCGCAGCGCGCCGTGTCCGAGAGCGCGAGTTCGATTCGCCCCTTGCCGGGGATGTTCACCACCGCGGTTTTCTTCCGTTCGCCGTGGTACTTCGTCGCCGCTTCGCTCAGCTGGATCCTCATGGTTTTCCTCACATCAAGCCGTTCGATACGACCGCTTCGCGGAAGCCGGTCGCTTGTGCCCGCGCTGCACGCCGGCCACGAAACCCCTGGCGAACTGCTCGAAGGCATCCGACCCGTGGCTCGCCCAGTCGTGCAGCGGTTCGTTCCTCCAGACTCCGAGCAGCTCGTTCCACTGCTTCCGGTAGTTATCCAATGCCCTGATCCCTTCTTCGCACCCCTCGGGGTCGAACATGCAGGTCGCGAGCTGCTGGCGCGTCATCTCGATGCCGTCGTAGTACTTGTCGTTCGGCCTCGCGACCACGTACACGTTCGCCCCGGGCAGGAGCTTGCGCACC
>DATMAN010000075.1 GCA_035560005.1 Burkholderiales bacterium
CCGCCACGAGCGCTTCGAGCGCCTCGCTGCGCACGGCGTCGTCGGTGGCGGCCCGGGCGACCTGCGCCTGAGTGGCCAGTGCGGCGAGCGGGGAGCGCAGCTCGTGCGCCGCGTCCGCGGTGAAACGGCGTTCGCGTTGGAGCAGCGTGTCGATCCGGGCGAACAGCGTATTGATCTCTTCCACCAGGGGGCGCACCTCCTCGGGGGCGAGCGCCGGATCGAGCGCAGCCAGACGCAGAGGATCGCGCCGGGAGAGGTCGTGGCGCAGCCGCTCGAGTGGGCGCAGCGCCGCGCCCACGCTCCACCAGATCGCGAACCCGAGCAGCGGCAAGGCGACGGCGAGCGGCAGTGCGAGGCTGGCGCCGAGCGCGGCTGCGATCTCGTCGCGTGCGCGGCTGCGTTCGCCGACCTGAATCAGGAGCTCATGCTCCGCATCCCACGCGCTGAAAACGCGCCAGCCGTCGCCACCGTGCGTCGCATCGCTGAATCCTTCCTCCACCGGCGAGAAGCGCTCATTGGGCGCGTTGCGCGAGTGCAGCCGCAGCTGCCTGCCATCCTCCCAGAGCTGGAAGGCGACCTTGGGCGCGTGCCGATCGAGCGCCGGGGCGTGCTCCAGCTCGATTTCGTCCAGCTCCTCACCGCTCTGTGCGACGAGGAGCGCGGCGGCCTGCGCGAGATGGGCGTCGAGCAGCTCCGCCGCCTCGTGCCGCGCCCTCAGGTAGCCGATCGTGGCCGTGGCGAGCCAGGTCAGTGCGGTAAGCCCGAGCAGCAGCACGAGGAGCCGGCGGCGGAGCGAGCGCGGCCGCGCGCTAGATGTCGGCATCGCGCTGGACCAGGTAGCCCACACCGCGGATGGTGCGGATGACTTGCGGAGCGAGCTTGCGCCGCAGGTGGTGCACGTGGACCTCGATCGCGTTGCTCTCCACCTCTTCGCCCCAGCGATAGACGCGCTGCATGAGCCGCTCGCGCGAGAGCACGTGGCCGGCGTTGAGCACCAGTTCGTGCAGCACGTCGAATTCGCGCGCGGCCAGCGCGACCGGCTGCCCGCGATAACTGACCGTGCGCGCGGCCGGGTCGAGTTCGACGCCCGCGGCCCTGAGCCGCGGTGTTGCCGCCCCGTGGGCGCGGCGCACCAGCGCGCGCAAGCGCGCGGCCAGTTCCTTCAAGTCGAAAGGCTTGACGAGATAATCGTCGGCTCCCGCGTCGAGCCCGCGAACTCGATCCTCGATCGCGTCGCGCGCCGTGAGGATGAGCACCGGCGTGCGGTCGCCGCGCCGGCGAATGCGCTCCAGCAGTCGCAATCCATCGAGTTTCGGCAGACCCAGGTCGAGCACCACGGCGGAATAGCTCTCGCCGGCGAGTGTGCTATCCGCAGCTGCGCCGTCGCGCACCCAGTCGGCGGCGAACGCCTGCTGTTCCAGCCCGGCCTGGATACCGCGCCCGATCAGCGGGTCGTCTTCCACGACCAGGATGCGCATCCGGCCTCAGTGCTCGTCGGTGTCGGAATGGCGTGCATGCGCAGATGTTACCGCGGCGCCGGGCCGTGGCTCTGGCGGCGCGTCCCTCAGTGTCGCAATCCAGAATGCCGCGAGCGCGGCCACCAGCGCCGCGCCAACGATCCAGCCCGGGCGGGGAATGCCTTCGTCGGCGCTGCCTTCCTTGTAACCGGTGAGCATCCCGCGCACCAGGTTTTCACGATGCAGCGCGCTGCTCACGATGACGGCGCAGATGTGCACGACCACCAGCGCGAGCATCGCGCTCGCGGCCACCTCGTGCGCCTCTTCGAGGGCGTGGCCGCCGATGTCGCTGAACGTCAGCAAGCCCGTCGCGCTGGTGAGCAACCCCAGCCCGAGCAGAGCGAACACCGCCCATCCGCCCGCCGGATTGTGGCCCACGTGGCGTTGCGGGGCAGGGCCGAAGAGCGATGCCAGGTAGGCAGCCAGGCGCCGCGGGCCCGCGGCGAACGAGGAGAAGCGGGCGTAGCGGCTGCCGACGAAACCCCAGACCAGCCGGAACAGGATGAGGCCGGCGCACGTGTAGCCGAGCGCGACGTGGATGTCGCGCCATCTTTCGGACTCCGCGGTGAGCCAAGCGCCGGCAAACGATGCAGCGAGCAGCCAGTGAAACAGGCGAGTGGGAAGATCCCACACCAGGACGCGTGAGGTCATGATCGGGCTCCTCATCGGGGCATACGGAGCGTGCGCTCCGAATAGTCGCCCAGTTCGGCGCGGGTGTGACAGGCGCCGCAATTGGCGGGGCTCTTCACTTGCGGGCGCTTCCACAGCGCGGGCGGCACTGCGTCGTGCTCCCTGACGAACCAGGCGGCTTCGGTGATGCGTGGCTCGGCGACGCTCGGGCCTCGACCCTGGCCGGCGTTCGCGACGAGAAAGCGCTCGATCTGCGCCGCCGTCTGCGGATCGACGGAGGCATCGGCTCCGAAATGACGATCGAGCCGGGCCATGATGGTGCGCCAGGACCGGGCGGGCAGAAGCGGCGGCGGGTAGGCGACGTGGCAGCTGCCGCATTCGGTCTTCCACGCCGGATTGGACGCGGTGAAGCGCGCCTCGTCGGCGAAGGCCGCAGCGGCCAGCCACAGCAGGCACAGGGCAAGGGGGATTGTTCTCATGGCTGGCTCCCGGCCCCGGCGCGGAGCACAAAGGCCATCACGTCGCCTTTCTCGAGCGCCGTGCACTCGCGCAAGAGCACGTCCTTGCAGTTGCGCCTGAACCACTTCTCGACTTTCGCCGCATCCGAGAAGCGCTGCGGATTGGTGGTCGGGGCGAGGGCTGCGATGCTTTTTCCGGTCCGGGCGTGCTTGCCGGCGCCGGTGGGATCGTTCCCATGACACGTGGCGCAGCTCCATTCGCCACCGTGCCGGGCGGTGAACAGCCGCTGGCCGCGCTCGGCGGAGAAGCCGGCGAACGCCGGGTCGGCTTTGCGTGCCTGAGCTTCATAGCCGGCGAGAAGTTCGGCAGGCGTGGCAGCCTGCGCACAGTGCAGCGCGGCGCTGAGCGCGCCGCACAGGATCATCCGTTTCATGGTGGCTCCTTTCGTAGCGACGACGGTCGATACGCGGAGACTAACCACGCATTCTTAGCGCTCGCTTAAGGAGATTACTTCTCGACCTGGAACAGGTTCTCGATGGAATGCTCGACCAGCGCCTTCACGGCGGGCACCGGATCGAGTTCCATGGCGTTCTGGATCGTGCCGTTCGGCTGGCCCTTGAATTCGCCATTGCGGGTGACGATCGCCGACCAGATGATGCGGGTTCCCGCGCGTGCCCAGGTGGCCTCGTAGCTGTAAGTCAGCCCTCCGTTTCGCTGCGTCGTGTATTCGGCCGAGAATTTCTGGTTCGGCCCGACCAGGAAGGGTGCGCCCCTGATGTTTGCCACGGTGATGAGCCGGTAGAAAAAAAGACGCCCGGGAGCTTGTTCGTGACCGCGTGAACAGTTCCACACGACCTCCCATCTCACGAGACTGCCCGAGCGCACTTTCACTACGGCATTCACCGTGCCAAGGGCGCTGTCGAAAGGACGACAATGCGTCGGGTTCGGAAAAGCCTCTGTACAACAAGGAAGTTTCGAGGTGTCAGAGGGTCGGCAGAAGAAACGTTGGCGGTTCGACAATCGGCTTGCCGGCGAGGGGGCAGATCAGCCGCCGCGGAGCGTCAGCGCTTCGACCTCGGTTTCGAAATCTCGACAGAACTTCGTTCGGCGCGCGCCTAGCGCTTGCGATAGACCCCGTCTGGAAGGCAGCTCTGCACCATGAGGCTGCAACCTTCGTGCGCCACCAGAAGAAGCTCTCCCAGAAGCGAAAAAGTGGCTGCGCAGCCCGCCGCTTCGTTCCGGTAGATCAGGGTGTTGTCCCGTTCGGCGGTGATGTTCTGCGTCCAGGGACGGCACATCGGGTTGTCGTAGCTCGCGTGAAACTGCAGCCTTCCATCGTCCGTGGGCCTGATCAGGAGGTGTTTGCCCTGCGCGCTGTAGAGCGTGAGGCCGGCGCGCAAGTCGGGCGCGGTGTTCAGGTCCGCGGTGAATGCCCCCACGCGGTAAGCGCCCCGAACGTACCTCGCGGGAACGTCCAGCCCTTCTGCATTCACGATCAACTGCTTTTCGTCCTGGCTCCGGTAGACCGTGTAAGTGATCGGCGTGACCAGGTCGTTGCCCTGGAAATGGACTTCGAGCTTCGGGATGGCCGCGGCTTTGAACGCAGGATGCGCGTGCATGGCGGCGATTTGCGCCGGCAGGCCGACGCGCAGCTGCGCTGAGCAAGTCCATTTGTCGATCGCCTTGTCGTAGGCCGTGGACAAAGCCGAAGCGACCGCGATGTCGATGCGGGAAAGCACCGGCTCGAGCTTGACTTCGGGATCGACTCGGACGAGCCCTTCCTCGATCGAGGCCGCGGCCAGCTGCTCGACGCGCGCCACCACCTGCGCGTCGGCGCACTGCGGCGTGCGGGTGCCGCAGGCGGCGGCGATGCAGGCCGCCGAAATCAGCAGGCAGGCGCGCGTGCCTTGCAGCGGCGCATGAATCGTCATGTTCGCCGCAGCACCCAGCCGGGTCGGCTGCCTGTCGCTCGCCCCTCGCTCCACACCAGCGCGCCGTTGACGATGGTGGCGAGGATGCCGCGCGCCGGCTGGGCCGGTTTTTCCCAGGTTGCGGTCTCGTCCACCGTCTCCGGGTCGAACAGCGCAATGTCGGCGAAAGCGCCTTCCTTCAATACCCCGCGGTCTTTCAGCCCGAAGGTCCTCGCTGGCAGACCGGTCATTTTCCAGACCGCGATCTCCAGGGGAAACAACCCGAGTTCCCGGCAGTAGTGCCCGAGCACCCGCGGAAACGTTCCCCACAGCCGCGGATGCGGCGCGAGGTCGTGCGGCAATCCGTCCGACCCGACCATCGTGTGCTCGAACGACAGGATGCGTTGCACGTCGGCTTCGTCCATCGAGAAATAGATGGCCGAAGCCGGTTGCAGCTTCCTGATCGCTTCCTCGTAGGGCAAACCCATGTGCCTGACCACTTCGTCGAGGTCCATTCCCGAGAACTGCGGGTAGGGACGCGAAGAACTGACGATGACCCGCGAGCAGATCTTCGCGCGGCTCGCGCTCAGGATAGTGGACGAGGCGACGTAGGGATAACAGTCGAGGCACACCGGCTGATGGCGCATCGCCTCGGCGATGCGCGGCAGCGTCTGCCTCGAACGTCCGTGATTCGGCAAGCCCACAACCTTGTGATGCGAGATGACCACCGGCACGTCCAGCGCCCGCCCGATCCGGAAGGCTTCGTCCAGAGCGTCGAGGACCTGGTCGGCTTCGTTGCGCATGTGGGTGCAGTAGATGCCGTTGTGCTCTTTGAGCGGGCGGCAGACTTCGATCACTTCCTCGGTCGGCGCGGCGTTGGCTGGCTCGTAGTAAAGCCCGGTGGACACGCCGATCGCGCCGGCGGCCAGGGCTTCGCGCGCGAGCGATCGCATGCGGCCGATTTCCGCGTCGCTGGCCGGCCGATCGAAGCGGTTCATCGTCGCTACCCGCAGCGTGGTATGTCCCACCAGGAGGGCGCAGTTCGTGGCTGCCGGCCGCGCGCGCAACTCCTCGACATAGGCGCCGAACGTCGGAAAGCGGAACCAGGCGCCCGTTTCGTCCAGCAGATCGAGCGGCTGCGGTACCGTGCCTTTCATGCCTTCTGGCAGCGGGCCGAGCGAGATCCCGCAATTGCCGGCGATCACCGTGGTCACGCCCTGACTCACTTTGGGCGCCATGTCCGCCCCCGACAGCATCAGGCGGTCGTCGTGCGTGTGCGCATCGATAAAGCCCGGTGCGGCCACTTTGCCCGAGGCGTCGATCTCGGTCTCGGCCGTGGCCGCATCGAGCCGGCCGATGCGGGCGATGTGCTCTGCGCGCACGCCGATATCGGCACGCAGCCGCGGCGCAGCGGTCCCGTCGATGACCGTGGCGTTTCGAATCAGAAGATCGAAGTGTTCTTTCATAGTGGGCGCTTGGCTCTTCATGGTTCTGGCAGTCAATCCAGCTTGGCGCCGGCGCGCCTGATCACTTCGGCCCACCGCGACCGTTCCCGCCTGGCCAGCGCGAGAAACTCCTCGGGCGTGCTGCCATCGGGTACCGTGTCCAGTTGCGCGAAGCGCGTGCGCACCTCGGGCGAGCGCAGCGCGGCCACGATCTCACGATGCAGTCGGGCCGCGATGTCTTGCGGCAGCCGGGCCGGCCCGATGATGCCGCCCCAAGCCACCGTCTGGTAGCCGGGTACGCCGGCTTGCGCAATGGTCGGGATATCGGGGAACAACGGGGAGCGCTGCGGTCCCGACACGCCGAGCGGGCGCACGCGTCCGGCCTTTGCGTAAGCGGAGATCGAAGTCAGGTTGTCGAACAGGACGTGGGCCTCGCCGGCAATCAGGCCGCTGATCGCCTGCGGGCTCCCGCGATAGGGGACATGCAGCATCGGCGCGCCGGTCATCGCCTTGAACAGTTCGCCGCCCAGATGGCCGGTAGTGCCGTTGCCGGCGGAAGCCATGACCAGCCGGTCCGGGTTGCGCTTGGCGTATTCGATCAGTTCCCGCACCGAGCCGACCGGGAGATCGTTGTTGACGACGAGCAGGTTCGACACCCGCACGCAGTTCGAGATCAGCGTCAGGTCCCTCTCCACGTCGTAGGGAACGGAAGGCAGCAGGCTGTAGTTGATCGCGAGCGAGACGATGTTGCCGTAGCCCAGCGTGTAGCCGTCGGGCGCGGCCTTGACGATCTCCAGGGTGCCGGTGACGTAATTGGCTGCGGGTTTGTTGATGATGACGAAGGGCACCGCGAGCCGCCTGGAGAGTTCGGCCGTCAGGATGCGCATCAGCACGTCCGGAGAGCCGCCCGCCGCCGAGGGGATGATGAAGCGGATCGGGCGTTCCGGATAGGCGGCCTGGGCAATGCCGGATGCCGCCGCGAGCACCGTCAGAGCGGCGGTCAGCCACAGCAGCGCGCGCCGCGACCGAGTGTGTCGGACCGCGTCTGCCGGCTGCGAACAATGCTTCGCCATGCACCGATGATACCGTGGCCTTGGCGCGGGGGAATGGCGGAGCGCCGTCTATAATCGCCGTCTGTGCGGCTCGCACGGGCTCGCTCTCGTCCCGGCAAGATTTTTCTGCACCACGGTCTGCGCTTGTCTGCCATCGTTCCCGCTGAAGTCTCGTTTCGCGACGGCGCGCTCTATTCCGAGCAGTTCGGCGACGTGTACTTTTCCCTCGCGGGAGCCCTCGAGGAGAGCCGTCACGTCTTCTTGCGCGGCAACGGGCTGCCCGCGCGCTTCGGCGACCAGCCGGTCTTCACCATTGCGGAGCTGGGATTCGGTTGCGGGCTGAATTTCCTCGCCACCTGCCAGGCTTGGGGCGCGCACGCGGGCGCCGGGGCACGGCTTCACTTCATTTCCGTCGAGAAGCATCCCTTCCGCAAGACCGACCTGGCTCGCGTGCATGAAGCCTGGCCCCAGCTGCGGGACTGGTCGCAGGCTTTGCTGGTCGACTATCCGCCGCTGCTGCCGGGCTTTCATCGCCTACATCTCCACGGCGGGCGTATCGCGCTGACCTTGTTGTTCGGCGAGGCATCGCAACTGCTCCCGGAACTCGAAGCACGCGCCGACGCCTTTTTTCTCGACGGCTTTGCGCCGGCCAAGAACCCGCAGATGTGGACGCCGGCGCTGTTCGTGGAACTGCGGCGGCTTGCCGCCCGCGGTGCCACGGCCGCGAGCTACTCGGTGGCCGGAGCCGTTCGCCGGGCGTTGTCGCAGGCCGGTTTCACGGTGGAAAAGCGGCCTGGCTTCGGTCGCAAGCGCGAAATGCTGATCGCTCGCATCGATCGCGGCACGGCGGGCGATCGTCCGCGCAGCCGGACAGCGGTCGTCGTGGGTGCCGGCATCGCGGGCGCCAGTTGCGCGCTGGCGCTTGCACGCTGCGGATTCGACGTGCAAGTACTGGAAGCCGCACGGCAACCGGCGCAAGGCGCCTCCGCGAACCCCGCTGGGCTGGTGCGTCCCTTCGTGACGCTCGAACGCGGTGCCCGCGACCGCTTTTCATGGGCCGCGTTCGGCTACGCCGTGCGCCACTATGCGGCCCTGAGCGCGATCGACCCCGCGCTCTGGGCGCGCAGCGGCGTGCTGCAGCTGGCGCGCGATGCGGCGCATCTGCGCAAGCTCGAACGCGCGCTCGCTGAACTGCGGTTGCCCGCGGAACTCGCCCGGCCGGTCGACTCAAAGGAGGGCGCGCGCTTGTGTGGCGCACCGGTGGCCGGCGCCGGCGTATGGCTCGGTGAGGCCGGCTGGCTGCGCGCCGCGCGCGCCTGCGCCGCGACGTTTTCCTGCGCCGGGCCGCGCGTGCAGTTGCGCACCGGAGCCACGGTGGCGGTGCTCGATCGGCGCGACGGCATGGTCGTGGTACGCGATGCCGCGGGCGGGGTCCTCGCCGAATCTCCCCACGTCGTGCTGGCGAACGGTTATCGAGCGGCGGCGCTGGACGCCGGCAACCGGCTGGCGCTGCGCGCGGTGCGCGGCCAAGTCAGCCTGCTCCCGGCGTGCCTGCCATCGCTGCGCGCGCCGGTCTGCCGGGAAGGCTATGTGACGCCGGCGTTCGACGGCGCGCACGTAGTCGGCGCGACCTACCAGGAAGAAGCGAAGCAGACCGCGGCGCGCGCCGAAGACCATGCCGCGAATCTGGCGCGGGCTCGAAGCATGCTGCCGGGGGCGTTCGTCGACGTCGATGCCGGCTCGCTGCGCAGTTGGGTGGGCTTGCGTTGCGTGAGCCGCGACCGGCGTCCGGTGCTCGGCGAACTGTCGCCGGGAATCCATGCCTGCCTCGCGCTGGGTTCGCGCGGCTTCACCTGGGCACCCCTCGCAGCCGAGCTCGTCGCCTGCATGATCGCTCAAGCCCCGTGGCCGATTGAGCGCCGTGTGGCCACCGCGCTTTCACCGTCGCGCTTTTTTCCGAGCGAGCGATAGGCAGGCGCGAACCCAGGGAGCGTACGGGACCGGGGAGCGCGGGAAGAGAACCTGGCTCGAAAGCGGTCGTGGGAAAGCGAGGATCGTGGAGTTCACCGGCAGTAGCCGAGTCCGACGATCCACTCGCGGAGCTTCCCGGTCAATTCGGAGGCCAGCTCGGAAAATGCCGCGGCGCCGCCGGCGGCATCCGCCGTGGGCGCGGCGCGCTCCAGACGCCACGTTGTGGATTCGCTGCGCCGCTGCCCGTGCGCTTCGCGCAAGCTCGCGCGGGCGAAAAGGACCGCGCGGCTCGCATCTGGTGCATCGAAGACCTGGCTGAATTCTTCCAGCTCAACGCTGAGCACGCAGGGGGTCGCGCGTGGATCGGACTCGCCCAGCGCCTGTCGCAATTTCAATGTGAGCATGGCCGGCGGCGTGCCTGCCCAGCGCGCGGCCGCGTAAGGCTCCAGCACGCGCGAGTCGCGGTAGGCGAGGCGATAGAGCATGTCTTGGCGGTCGAGCCACTCCGGTGCCTGCACCGGCCGCACGTGGACCCCGGCCGGCGCAGAACTCGCGCCGATTGGCAAGCCGAAATCGTAGGTGCGCACCGGGTCCGCGGTGCGCGCGGCGCAGGCCACGAGCGCGGCGCCAAGGGCCAGCAGCAACAATCGTCCGATCATTTTCGTCCACCGGAAAAGCCGCGCTCCCCCGGACCAGGAGCAGGGGGCGTTCTGCCGAACAGGAGACTGCGGGGATCGCGCTCGACCTGCTGCAACACGCGCCGCAGGTCCCTCGAGTCCCGCGTCAGCTCTTCCACCAGCAGATTGATCCGCGGGAGCGTCTCCTCGCCAATTTGCGCCGAAAGTTCGCCGCTGATGCGGTCGAGCCGCTCGGACATTGACTGGATGTTGCCCAGGATTCTGCGGGAGTCTTCGGCAAAGGGTGTAATCGCGCCGCTCGCCCGCTCGAGATTGGCCAGCGTGCGCTTGATCCGCTCGGCGTTGTCGCGGTCGAGAATGCGGTTCATGCGCTCGGCGACCTGCGGGATGGTGCGCAACGCCGGCTCGAGCTGGCGCGAGGCCGCCTCGAAATTCCTCAGCGTGCTGGCCAGCCGCTGCTCGTTTTCCTCGCTCGCCATCCGGTTGAGGCGCTCGAGCAGCTGACTGGCCTGCTGCAGCACTACCTGTCCCGCGCTCGCCAGGTCGTCGAATACGTTGGGTCTGACCGGAATGCGGGCCGGATCGGCGTCGGAAGTGGCCAGCCGCTCGGGATTGCTGCCGTCATCGTCCAGCATGACGTACGCAAGCCCGGTGACCCCCTGATAGCCGAGCTGGGCGAAGGTTGACCTGGTGACCGGCAGCTTGCGCTCGACCCTGACGAATACCAGGATGTTGCGCGGGTCGGCGGCGTCGAGTTCGAGTCGCTCGACCTTGCCCACGTTGATGCCGCGGAACCGTACCTCCGACTGCGGATACAGCCCGTTGACCGAGTAGCGTGAGACCAGGACGTAGCGCTCGAATTGACGCGCGTCTCCGCGGAACCAGATGATGGCGAACACGAGCGCCGCGCCGAAGATCAGCGTGAACAGTCCGGTGAGAATGGCGTAGGCGCGACTTTCCATAAGGCTTGCCGGGTCAGGCTCGCCGAAGGGCGCGCCGCGGGCGGCGCGACCAGAGCCAGGTGGTCGACTTCGGGCCTTGCCTCATTGTTGTTGGCCGCGCGAGTGTAGCAAGTCGGGCCGCTCTCCGAAGAAACCCCTCACGAAAGGATGATCGAGACCGGCGACGTCGGCCAGCGGGACGTGCGCGATGATGCGCTGTTCGGCGAGGACCGCGACATGCGTGGCCAGCTCGCTGAGGGTTTCCACGTCGTGCGTCACCATCAGCACCGTCAGACCGCGCTCGCGCGACAGGCGCCTGACCAGCCGGACGAAGGCGCGCGAGCGGTCCGGATCGAGCCCTGCGGTGGGCTCGTCGAGAATCAGCAACTCTGGATCGAGCGCCATTGCGCGCGCCAGCGCAACGCGCTTGACCATGCCGCCCGACAGCTCGGCGGGCAGACGCCCGGCGTGCTCGGGCTCCAGCTCCACGAGGGCCAGCTTGAGCATGACCAGATCGCCGATCAGATCTTCGGGCAGCATGCGCAGCTCGCGCAGCGGCAGCGCGACGTTGTCGAAGGCGGTCAGCGCGGAGAACAGCGCGCCGTTCTGGAACAACATGCCCAAGCGGCGCAGCAACGCCCGCCGTTCGAGACGCCGTGCGCGGGCGAGTTCAACGCCGAACAGTCTTACCGTGCCAGAGGCGGGTCGCGTGAGGCCGACCAGCTGCCGCAGCAGCGCCGTCTTGCCGCTGCCCGATCCGCCCACCAGCGCCAGCAGCTCGCCGCGCTCCACGACGAGGTCCAGGCCGCGGTGAATTCGCTGGCCGCCCAGCACGGTGGTGATCCCGCGCGCTTCGATGACGGCGCTCATTCGGTGAAGTAGCCCACGTCGCGAAACAGGATCGCGTACACCGCGTCGAGCAGGATCATCAGCGTAATGGAAGTGACCACCGAACTGGTGATCCCGGCCGAAACGCTCTCGGTGTTAGGCTTGACGCGCAGGCCGAAGTGACAGGCGGCGAGCGCGATCCCGGCGCCGAAGGTGACGCTCTTGACGATGGCGATCCAGAGGTTGTCCGGATGCACCACCGTGGGCAGTGTCTGGAAGAAGAACGGAAGACCGATGCCCAGCAGCACGTAGGCCGCAAGCCAGCCGCCGAGCAAGGCAGCGCAGATGGTCCAGAATGCCACCAGCGGCATGGCGACGGCCAGGCCGAGCACCTTGGGCAGCACGAGCCGCAAGGTGGGCGACAGTCCCATGATCACCATGGCGTCCAGTTCCTCGGTGACCCGCATGACGCCGATCTGGGCCGTCATCGCCGAACCCGAGCGCCCGGCGAGCAGGATCGCCACGAGCAAGGGCCCGAGTTCGCGGATGATGGAGATTCCGAGGATGTCGATGATGTAGAGGCCGGCTCCGTAGGCGCGCAGGGTAAGCGCGGACAGATACGACACCACGATCCCGATCAGGAATCCGACGAGCGCGGTTACCGGCAGGGCGCGCGCGCCGGCCTTGAAGATCGAGGCGGACGTCTCCTTCCATGGCATGGCGGCGGGGTGCATGAGGACGTGGAAGACGTCCTGCACGAGATAGCCGATCAATGCGATGAAGCCGAGCGCATTGTCGAGGAAAGTGGCTTCCTGGCGGCCGAGAACGGCGAGCGGCTCCAGAAAATTCCGCTGCCGGCCGCGCGGCGGCGCGCGCGGCACTGTCGCAAGTTGCCGGAACGCAGCCTCGTGCTCGGGCTTGAGTGCGAGCCGCGGCGGTCGCTCCCGACCCCATGCGCGCCAGATCAGCAGCGCGCCGGTGCTGTCCAGTCTCTCGATCGCGGTCAGGTCCCAGCCGAGGCGGCGGTCCGCGCCGTATTCGGCGAGCGAACGGGACAGCGCCTTCAAGTGCCGCGCGAGCGCTTCCAGAGTCCAGTCGCCCGCCAGACGCACGCCCGGCCCGGCCGGCGTGGCGAGCACCTGCGCCGAGGGTGCGATCACGGCCGCCTCCGGCAGGCGTTGATCCAGGAGCCAGCCGCGTTCGAGATCAGGGAGTTCTCACCGGCAATGCCGGCGGCATCTTCGCGTTGTCGGAGCAGCAGCGGCATGGTTCCGGCGCGAGCGGGTTCTTCCGATGCGAAAGTCGCCGCAGATGCTCGCATGCCCGGCGGGGTGGCGCAACTTCGCCGGGCGCGAAGGCCGGGCACGCGCTGCGCCGGCCATCGCATCCGCGACGCGTTCCGGAACGCGGGGCGGGCGCGGCTATAATGCGTCGCGAAAATGACGTTCCTCCGCGCCTTCCTGCGCCGTCTGAACGCGCTGCTGCGCCATTCGATCGAAGGGCTGGCGCGGCGGCTCAAGACCAATTTCTATCTGTACCTCGCGGCGGTGTTCAGCGCGCTGATCGTGGCCGATGCGATGACCCTGCGGGCGGTAGTGGACATGCGCCAGCAGACCTATGATGCGATGGTGCGACTGCGGCTCATCAAGCCCGAGCCGGATCCGGATATCGTGATCGTGGACATCGATGAGCGCAGCCTCGCCACGATGGCCGCAGACTACGGCCGCTGGCCATGGCCGCGTCAGGTGCTGGGCGAATTCGTCGAGAAGCTCGAGGAGCAGGCACCGCGCGCGATCGTCTTCGACATCCTGTTTTCCGATCCCGACGTTTTCAATCCGGACAGCGATGCCTACTTCAACGAGGTGATTGCCCGGACCAACAACACCTTCTTCCCGATGCTGCGCCTGCCGCCGGAAAACGATCGCTTGTCCGAGATGCGCCCCGACATGATCCCGGGCGCGCAGCGCGTGGAAGAAACGGCCGCCTCGGACGGCACCGTGGCGATCGTCCTGCCGTTCTTCGAAGCGGTGCAGGCGAGCGCGCGCCTGGGCACCAACAACATCTATCCCGACCGCGACGGCATCGCGCGGCGCTACCGCCTGTGGCACGACGTGCATGGCTGGCGCCTGCCTTCGCTTCCCCTGCGTGTAGCCCAGTCGGCCTGGGCGAGCGCCGGTGCGCCGCAGGACATGCTGCTGAACTGGCGCGGCAAGCCGTTCACCTATCGTTACGTCTCGTTCAGCGACGTGTTTTTCGACTTGCAGAAGAAGAAGCGCGCGCGTCCCGCGCAAGAGTTTCGCAATCGCATCGTCATCATCGGGTCCACGGCACCCAGCCTGTTCGACATCAAGGCGACCTCGGTGGCGCGCGCCTTTCCGGGGGTCGAGATCCTGGCCACGGCGATCGACAACCTGCGGCACCGCGACTGGATCCGCACGCCGGCTTCGCCCTGGCCCAACGTGCTGATCGCGCTGCTCATCGTCTGGGCCACGGGGATGGCGCTGTATCGCAATCCGGATTCGGACCGTTTCGACCGCGTGTTCGGACTGTCGCAGATCGGTCTGCTCGGATTCTCCTATGCGAGCATCAACTTCACTTCCTACTTTCTCAACCTGGCGGGACCGGTTTTCATCGGCTTGCTCTACTTCTCGGTGGCGCGCGCGTATGCCGCCGCCACGGCGCGTGCGTTGGAGAAAAGCGCGGTGGCGCGCACGCTGGCGGGCGAAGGCAGCGGTGCCACCCTGATGCTGATCCAGCTGCAGGCGCCCGACGGCGCGGTGAGCGCAGGCCTGCTCAGGCGGCTGCGCAAGGCGCTGGGTTCGATCGGTTCGGAACCCAGGGACGTCGAGCTGATCAAGGGGCGCCAGCGCGGCGTGTGGGGGCTGTTCGACGGGACGCTGGTGCTGACCTGGGCCTATCCCGGCAGCGATGCACACCGGCGCGCGCGGGTCGAGGCGGATGTGGCAGCCTTGCGCGAGCGCCTGCCGGAACTGGTGCAGCGCCTGGCCGTCAATGATGAAGCGATCGCCGCCGTCGTGGTGCGCAACGGCACGCTGGGTACGGGCGATCGGGAGACGATGCGGACTCGCTGGCGCGCGCTGCTGGGCGATGCACTGCGCGATGCCGCTCAGATCGTGGAACCGGGAGCAAACGCATGAAGCGATGGAAATGGCGGCTGGTCGTGGTAGGTCTGCTGGCGGCGTTGCCCGTTGGCGCGCAGGAGGCAGGAGTGGCGCTAAAAGACGACAGGTTGCGCGCCGAGCCCTACGCAGACGCCAAGGAGATCGGCCATCTCAAGAAAGGGGCGCAAGTCATCATCGTCAAGCGTTCCGGTGGTTGGTATCAGGTCAAGAGCGGTAGCCAGCAGGGCTGGATCCGAATGCTGTCGGTGCGCCGCGGCAGCGCCGGGAAGACCGATGTGGCCAAGGAAGTCGGCGGTGTGACCGCACTCGCCTCGGGACGCGCGGGCACCGGACAAGTGGTTTCCACCACCGGCGTGCGTGGCCTTTCGGAAGAGGAATTGAAGGGCGCCAAGTTCAACGCAGCCCAGCTCGCGAAGGCGCAGTCGTACGCCACGTCGGCCGAGGACGCCCGGCGCTTTGCCGCGCAGGGCAAGCTGGAATCCCGGTCCGTCGCTTATCTGCCGGATCCAGCCCAGACGGCCACGGCACCGGCGGGAGGCCGGCGATGAGAATCCTTGTCATTGCCTTCGCTGTTCTGTTTGCCGCGTCCCCGGCTCCCGCGCGAGACCTGCGCGACATCCTGAAGGAGCTCAAGACCCAGACGCAACCGAGCGAGCAGGCGCCGCCCAAAGCCGCGGCCGAAGGGGCGCGGCCCGGGAACGAGGGCAACCTGCCTGCCATTGCGCCTTTCGGGAAGGTGCCGGTAGAGGACGAGATCAAGATCGGGCAGCAGATCGCCGGCAGCCTGCTCGGGGCCGCGCCGCTGGTGGAGGATGCCGCACTGCAACGCTACGTCAACCGCGTCGGGCGCTGGCTCACGCTGCACGGCGAGCGTCCCGATCTGCCCTGGACTTTCGGCGTCATCGATTCGACCGATGTCAATGCTTTTGCCGCGCCGGGCGGCTATATCTTTGTGACCAAAGGCCTTTACGCCCTGCTGCGAGACGAGGCGGAGCTGGCCGGCGTGCTGGCGCACGAGATCGCCCACGTGACCCAGAAGCACCACCTCAAGGTCATGCAGCAGAGTCAGTTGATCAGCGCTGGCAGCCAATTGCTCGGGAAGAAACTCGCCAAAGACGAAAGGGCGCGGGCGCTGATCGGCAGCGGCGCCGAGATCATGGCGCGCGGGCTCGACAAATCGGCGGAGTTCGAGGCCGATCGCATGGGGGTGGTGCTGGCCACCCGGGCGGGCTACGACAGTTTCGGGCTGCCCGCCGTGTTACAGGAGATCGGCCAGGCGGCTCAAAATGCCGGGTCGGTGGCGCTGCTGTTCAAGACCCATCCGCACCCCGATGAGCGCTTGACCAAGTTAAGCGAGGCGATGGGCAGCCGCTTTGATGCAGTGCCAAACGGAAGAAACCTGGCCGAGCGATTGCATGTTTTGAAATGACGCGCCGCCGGTGGCATTGCGGTCGACAAGTTGTGTTTGCGAAGATCAGAACAGCAGCATAGAATCCCTGCAAAACAGACAATAACAACGAATTCTTAAGATCAGCCACAAGAAAAGCCGCTGGCGGCGGTCCGGCAGCGATTTGGGGGAAGGATCTCTTGAAGGTCAACCCATTTGAGCGGGTGCTCAAGCGGCCTGCGCCTGCGCAGTCCTTGCAGGGCAGCGACGCGTGGTTCCGCGCGCTCGTTCAAAATTCTTTCGACATCATCACGATCCACGACGCATCAGGCGTGACGGTGTACGAATCTCCGGCGGCCTCGCGCATTCTGGGTTATCCGCCCGGTTCGCTGCTCGGAAAAATGCCGTTCGATACCGTGCATCCCAAGGATGCGCAGCGCGCCCGGGAGGCATTCGAATCCCTCGCGCGCGGCGAAATGCCTCCACCCATCGAGCTGCGCTTCCGCCACGCCGACGGTTCCTGGATCTGGCTCGAAGCGCTGGGCAACAACCTGCTCGAGCATCCCGGCGTGCGCGGAATCGTGTTGACCTCGCGCGACATCACCGAGCGCAAGCGCGCGGAGGAGCGCGCGCAGTATCTGGCGAACTACGACGTGCTGACCGGCCTGCCGAACCGTTTCTTGATGCACGACCGGCTGGCGCAGGCGTGCGCGCAGGTCTCGCGCAACAGCGCGCGGGTGGCTGTCATGCACGTGGACCTGGACCGCTTCAAGGTGGTCAACGAGACGCTCGGGCATTACGTGGGCGACGCAGTGCTCAAGCAGGCTGCGGAGCGCCTGAAAAAGGCGTGCCGGGAGGGCGACACGGTGGCGCGGGTGGGCGGAGACGAATTCACCATCGTGCTGCCCAACGTCACCGCCGTGCAGGGGCTCTCGGCGTTCGCCGACAAACTGCTCGCCGCGCTGTCCAGGCCTTTCCCCGGCGATGGGCAGGAACTGTTCGTGTCCGCCTCGGTGGGAATCAGCCTTTATCCCGACGATGCACGGACCGTGGACGAACTGATCAAGCACGCCGACGCGGCGATGTACCGGGCCAAGGCTACTGGGCGCAACCACTACCAGTTCTTTACCCGCGAAATCAACGACAAGGTCCAGGAGCGTCTGCTCATGGAGGGCGGGCTGCGCCAGGCGCTGCAGCGCGAGGAGTTCCGCGTCGTCTACCAACCCAAGATCGACCTCGCCACGCGCGAGGTGATCGGCGCGGAAGCGCTGATCCGCTGGTTCCATCCCAAGCTCGGCATGGTGGGGCCGTCGCGCTTCGTGCCGGTGGCGGAAGACTCCGGCATGGTCGGGCAGATCGGCGAATGGGTGCTGCGCACGGTGTGTCGTCAGATCCGCCAATGGCAGGACGGCGGCTGGACAATGCCGGTTGCGGTCAACGTCTCGGCGCGCCAGTTCCAGCAGTCCGACCTGGCCGATCTGGTAGTCAGCGTCTTGTCGGAGACGCGAGTGCCGGCTTATCTGCTCGAGATCGAGTTGACCGAAAGCGCGGTCATGCACGATGCCGAAGCCTCGGTGGTCGCGCTCGAACGGCTGAAGCAGTTCGGCGTGCAGATCTCGATCGACGACTTCGGCACCGGCTACTCCAGCCTTTCCTATCTCAAGCGCCTGCCACTAGACGTGCTCAAGGTCGATCAGTCCTTCGTGCGCGATATTTCCTCGGACCCCAACGACGCGGCGATCGTGCGCGCCATCATCACGCTGGCGCGCAGCCTCGGAATGAAGGTCACTGCCGAGGGCGTGGAGACCGAAGCGCAACTGGCGTTTTTGAACGCCTACGGCTGCCACTATGCGCAGGGCTACATGTTCGGACAGCCGATGCCGGCCGAAGACTTCGCGCAGTTCGCCCGCCGCGCAGTCCGGGTCTAGAGCTGCGCAGGCCGAAGAGCGAAACTGCAAGACACGGAAAGCAACAAAGACTTGGCGGCAACTCGAGTCCGACGCACGGTGAAGCCATCGGCGTACTGGTCGTGCTCTTTGCGTCGAAATTTCCGGATTCGACTCTTGTCCGGTGCCTTGTTCGTGCCTTCGCGTTTCGCTCTTGAGGTTGTCGGGGTCTTGCCGGGCATGAGAGACCCGAAGTGACTCCCAGAATCCTCGCGTTTGCCGGCAGCCTGCGCGCCGGCTCGTTCAACAAGAAGCTGGTGCGCATCGCCGCGGAGGGCGCCCGCGCGGCCGGCGCCGAGGTGACGCTGCTCGATTTGCGCGATCTGCCCATGCCGATCTACGACGGCGATATCGAGCGCGAGCAGGGGTTGCCGCCGAACGCCAGGACCTTCAAGAGCTTGTTGATCGACCACCACGGCGTGCTGCTCTCGACGCCCGAATACAACTCCCAGTACCCGGCGGTACTGAAGAACGCGATCGACTGGGCCTCGCGCCAGGAACCGGGCGATACTCCGTTGATGGCGTTCAAAGGCAAGATCGCGGCGGTGATGTCGGCCTCTCCCGGCGCGCTGGCCGCGCTGCGCAGTCAGACGCTGGTGCGCTCGCTGCTGCTGTATCTGGGAATGGTCGTCGTGCCCACGCAGATCGGTGTCGCGCGTGCCGCCGAAGCTTTCGACGAGGCCGGGCGGCTGAAGGACGAGAAACAGCAGGCCGCCATCGAGGCGCTAGGTGCCGAAGCCGTACGCTACGTCCGTGCCCTTTACCCGACGTCTCGCGCGTCTTGAGTTCCTGCGGTATCGTTGCGCCGGAACAGCCAAGGAGGCACTCATGCGATTGCCCACGATGCTCGCCTTGCTGGCATTCGCCGCGCTCGCTCACGCCGAGAACTGGGTGGAGGTAGGTGCGGACACCGAGGCCAGGTTCTATGTCGACATCGATTCGATCGAAGTCGACCGCGAGACGGTGCGTTTCCTCAAGCGCGGCGTCTATACCCATACGCTCACCGAGAATTTCGGCGGTCACAAGACGTCCTTCAAGGAGACGGTGGGGACGGTGGAGATCGATTGCGGCCGGCGCATCAACCGGGTCGTGCAGATCGACATGATCGGAGACAACGGGGAGGTGGTCTGGTCGTCCGGGCGCATGAGGCAGCGCACGTGGGAGGAGGTGCGGCCCAACTCGCATGGCGAAGCCACGCTCGACTACGTCTGCCGCAGGACCGGAAGTTGACAAAAAAACGGCCGCCTTTCGGCGGCCGGTGGTCCCGACACAAGGGAGGAGTGCCGGGAGCAGAAATCTGCCGGGGAGGGCGGGACACAGCGCCCCGCAAAGCGCCGCCCACGAAGGACTGCGCCAGCTCCCGAACGCGGGCGTGTCGTGCAACGACACCGCCCGTCTCGAACGCGCGCAGCATACGCCATTTGCATAGCTGGCGCACGACCGCGGAGCTTCCCGGGCAGCGCCGGGAAGCCTCCCGCCGCATGGCCGGCCCTGCTTCGATCGGAGGACACAAGTTGCGAGGCACCCTCTTCTGCCTGGTCACCGCGCTGGCTGCGGCCTTGTGGAACGCTGCGGCGTGGGGCGCGAAGGTCGAGTCCTTTGCGCCCCAGGGCGAGGTCAAGGGGGTACGCCAGGTCACCGCCCGGTTCTCTGCACCGATGGTGGCGCTGGGGGACCCGCGGCTTCCGGCGCCGTTCGAGATCGACTGCCCGGTACCCGGCACGTCGCGCTGGGCGGATCCGCGCCACTGGGTCTACGACTTCGAGCACGATCTGCCGGGGGGCGTGCGTTGTACGTTCACGCTGCGCCCTGACCTGGCGGCGCTGGACGGCGAAGCGGTGGAGCGCGCCGAACCTTTTGCATTCTCCAGCGGCGGCCCGGCGATCCTGCAGACGCTGCCCGGGGAAGGCGCGACAGTGGACGAGGAGCAGATCTTCATCCTCGGACTGGACGCGTCCGCCCGCAAGGAAACGGTGGCAGCCAATGCCTTTTGCGATGTGCAGGGCGTTACCGAACGCGTGCCGGTCGAATTGATCGAGGGCGAGCAGCGCCGGACGCTGCTCGAGGCGCGCAAGGATTTCATCGGACGGTATCTGCAGTCGGTCAGGCGCGGCGCGCGCTCAGCCGGATTGCCGATCGACGACGAGCGCTCGCCCATCCTGGCGCTGCGCTGCCAGCGCCGGCTGCCCAACGATGCCCAGGTGCGTCTGGTCTGGAGCGCGGGCATCGAATCGCAGTCGGGGGTTGCGACCTCGCAGGACCAGGTCATCGCCTGGCGCGTGCGGGAAAGCTTCGAGGCGAAGTTCTCCTGCCAGCGCGCAACCAAGGATGCGCACTGCCTGCCCATCTTGCCGATGCGCCTCTTGTTCACCGCGCCGGTGGCGCGCAGTGCCGCCGAGAGAATCGTGCTCAAGGGCGCCGGCACGGTGATCCGCCCGAGCCTCCCCGACGCACAGGCCGGCGGCGCCTATGTCGAGGGCGTGACGTTCAACGGTCCGTTTGCGGAGCGCGCCCAGTACACCCTCGAGTTGCCCTCCGACCTGACCGATGACGCCGGCCGCCGGCTGGCGAACCAGCGGCGCTTCCCGTTGACCGTGCGTACCGACGAGCATCCGCCGCTCGCCAAGTTCGCCGGCCGCTTCGGGATCGTCGAGCTCAATGGGGACGGCCTGCTGCCGGTCACGCTGCGCAATCTGGAGGCCATGGTCGAAGCGCGCACGGTCAAGATCGGCAGGCAGGAAGACGCACGGGCGCAGAGCGCCGATCGCGCCGACCAGGCCATCAACTGGTTGCGCAAACAGCTCGAGTCCGCACGAGGCGAAGAAGGCGCAGTCGTGCCGGGCGCCTATTCGCGCATCGCCGACGGAGACGTGATGGCGATCGTGCGCTGGATGCGCAAGCTGCGCGAGTTCGAGCACGACCGCTGGCGCTGGGACGACAAGGCCCAGGAGAACATCGCCGAGTATCGGGTGGGCGAGAAGAGCATCTTCGGAGACCAGGACAAGACCCGGCGCATTCATGTGCCCAAGCCGCAGGGCGCGCGCGCGTTCGAAGTGGTGGGCATCGCGCTCAAGCGCCCCGGTTTCTACGTCGTGGAGCTGGCCAGCCCCCGTCTGGGTGCGGCGCTGCTCGGGGAGAAAAACAAGCCGTACTACGTGCAGGCTGCCGCGCTGGTCACCAACCTCTCGGTGCACCTGAAATGGGGACGGGAGTCTTCGCTGGTGTGGGTGACCGCGCTGGACAGCGGCAAGCCGGTGCCCAAGGCGCTGGTGGCGGTACAGGACTGCGCCGGAAAGGTTTACTTCCGCGGCGAGACCGACGCGCTCGGACGCGCGCGCATCGGCGCGCTGCTGCCCGAACCGGAGCGCCTGCCGGCCTGCCTGGAAAACTGGGACCGGCAGCTCGTGGCCTCCGCGCGCCTGGGCGAGGATCTCGGGCTGGTGTTCTCCAACTGGAACGAAGGCATCGCCAACTGGCGCTTCAACCTGCGCAGCGGCAGCTGGCAGGGGCCGTTCATCGCCACCACCGTGTTCGACCGTACGCTGCTGCGCGCCGGCGAAACCGTCGGGATGAAGCACTATTACCGCCGCCATACCCCGAAGGGCTTTGCCTACGCGCCGGTCGACCAGCTGCCGAAGAAGGCGCTGATCCAGCACGTGGGCAGCGACGAGAAGTACGAACTGGCGCTGAAATGGGATGCGCGCAACATCGCGGAAAGCACCTGGACCATTCCGGCCGCGGCGAAGAAGGGCGTGTACCACGTGCTCATGACCGACACGCTCGACACGCGCCCGGGCCGCGGGCCGGCCACCCGTCTTTCCGGCACTTTCCGCGTCGAGGAATTCCGCGTTCCGCTCATGAAGGCGCAGCTCAGCGGGCCGAAGCAGCCGCAAGTGCGGGCTCAAGCGGTCGATCTCGATCTGCATCTGCGCTACCTCGCCGGCGGCGCGGCGTCCGGCGCGCCGGTGAAGGTGCGCGGCGTGGTGCGCCCGCGCGCCGTGAGCTTCCCCGCGTTCGAGGGTTTCGTATTCGCCAACGGGCGCGTAGCGCCCGGCATCGAGCGCACACCGTCCGAGTGGGACGCGATCGACTTCGAGTCGGTCGAGGTCGACGAAGAAGAACCGGTTGCGGCGCCCCGGGACGGTGCGCGACCGCTCAGGGCACAGTCGCTGCAGCTCGACGCGGCGGGCAGCGCGCGCGTGAGACTGGGCGGGCTGCCCCCGACCGACCAGCCGCAGGAACTGGCTGCGGAGATGGAGTACACCGATCCCAACGGTGAGATCCTGACCGTGGCGACTCGCGTGCCCTTGTGGCCTGCGCGGCTGGTCGTCGGCATCAAGCCGGATGCATGGGCGCGATCGAAGGAACAGTTGAAGTTCCAGATGGTCGTGCTCGATCTCAATGGCAGACCGATCAAAGGGCACAAGCTCAGGGCCGAGCTGTACCTGCGCCAGCCGTTCGCGCACCGCAAGCGGCTGGTCGGCGGCTTCTACGGTTTCGAGAGCGGTGCGCGGATCGAGAGAATCGCGGGCGGCTGCGAGGGCGTGTCCGACGCGCGCGGGCGGGTGTTCTGCACCGTTGCGCCGCAGGTGTCGGGCAACGTGATCGTGCTCGCGCAGGCGCGCGACGGCGCCGGCAATGTCGCGTACGCCAACGCTTCGGCCTGGATCGCGGGAGAAGGGCAGTGGTGGTTCGACGTATCCAGCGACGATCGCATCGACGTCATTGCCGAGCGCAAGCGCTACGAGCCCGGAGAGTCCGCGCAACTGCAGGTCCGCATGCCGTTCCGCGAGGCGACCGCGCTGATCACCGTGGAGCGCGAAGGCGTGCTCGATTCGTACGTGCAGCCACTCTCGGGCACGAGCCCGGTCGTCAGGCTGCCGCTGAAGGCCCATTACGCGCCCAACGTCTTCGTGTCCGTCCTGGTGGTGCGCGGCCGCCTCGGCGATGTCAAGCCCACGGCGCTGGTGGATCTGGGCAAACCCGCGTTCCGGATGGGCACGACGGAGGTTGAAGTCGGCTGGCGCGCCCACGAGCTCAACGTCCAGGTCAAGCCCGAGCGCGACGCCTACAAGGTGCGCGAGAAGGCGAAGGTCGCGCTGCGGGTCACGCAGAAAGCGGGCGGCAAGCCGGCCGCGGGAGCCGAGGTCGCTGTGGCGGTGGTGGACGAAGGGCTGCTGGAACTGCTGCCGAACGATTCCTGGAAACTGCTGGAAGCCATGATGCGCCCGCGCGGCACCGAGGTGCAGACTTCCACCGCCTCCATGCAAGTGGTCGGCAAGCGTCACTACGGCCGCAAGGCCCTCGCGCAAGGCGGCGGTGGAGGGCGCGAGGCGGCGCGCGAACTGTTCGACACGCTGCTGCTGTGGAAGGCGCGGGTGCCGGTGGATGCCAAGGGCAACGCCACCATCGAAGTGCCACTCAACGATTCGCTGACCGCGTTTCGCGTGGTGGCTGTCGCGGACGCGGGAGCGGGCCAGTTCGGTACCGGGCAGGCGAAGCTGCATACCACCCAGGACTTGCAGATCCTCTCCGGCCTGCCGCCGGTGGTGCGCGAGGGCGACCGCTTCGAGGCGCGCTTCACCCTGCGCAACGCCGCTGCGCGCGAGATGAACGTCAACCTCGTCGCCAGGATGAACAACAGGTTGCTGCCAGCCGCCGATGTGATGCTGAAGGCGGGCGAAGCGCGCGAAGTGCTCTGGGAGGTCGTGGTGCCGGCCGGGCCCAAGTCGCTGGACTGGGAAGTCAGCGCGACCGAGCGCGACGCGGCCGGTGCGGCGTCCGGCGACCGGCTGCGCGCTTCGCAACGCGTGGCCGAAGCGGTGCCGGTCGCGACCCTGCACGCTTCGCTCATGCAGCTCGAGGACAGCCTCGCGGTTCTGGTGGTGCCCCCGGCGAACGCGCTGCCCGCGCGCGGGGGTGTGCGTATCGGCTTGCGGCCCAGGCTGGGCGACGAGCTGGGCGCGGTGCGCGAGTACATGCAGCGCTACGCCTACACCTGCCTCGAGCAGAAGATCTCGCGCGCGGTCGCGCTGCGCGACGCCGAACTCTGGTCGCGCGCGATGAAGGAGCTGCCCGCTTACCTGGATCGCGACGGGCTGGCGAAGTATTTCGCGCAGGAGCGTCTGGGCAGCGATACGCTGACCGCCTATGTGCTGGCGATCGCGCACGAGGCCGGCTGGCCGGTTCCGGACACGGCGCGGGAGCGCATGAGCGCCGGGCTGCGCGGCTTCATCGAGGGGCGGGTGCTGCGCGACTCGCCCTTGCCCACCGCCGACCTCACGATCCGGAAGCTTGCCGCGCTGGAAGCGCTGTCGCGCAGCCAGCCCGTGGATGCCTCGCTGCTCTCGACCATCGCCATCGAGCCCGACCTCTGGCCCACCTCGGCGGTGATCGACTGGTACGGCGCGCTCAGCCGCAACCAGTGGCCGCAGCGCAGCCAGTGGCTCGCGCAGGCCGAGCAGATCCTGCGCTCGCGGCTGAACTTCCAGGGCACGACGATGGGATTCGCCACCGAGCGCAGCGACTATCTGTGGTGGCTGATGGTCTCCGGCGATGTCAACGCCAACCGCGTGCTGCTCGCCTTCCTCGATCACGAAGGCTGGCGCGAAGACATTCCGCGGCTGGTGCGCGGCACTTTGAATCGCCAGCAACAAGGACGCTGGAACACCACCGTGGCCAACGCCTGGGGCGTGCTGGCCATGGAGAAATTCTCCGCCCGGTTCGAGCAGGACACGGTGTCGGGCACCACGACTGCCACGCTGGCCGGCGAGACGGGCGTGGTCGACTGGTCGAACAATGCGCAGGGTGGAGCGCTCGATCTCGGCTGGCCGCGTACCGAAGGCGGGCTGACCATCACGCACGAGGGCGGCGGCAAACCGTGGGTCACGGTCCAGAGCCGGGCCGCGGTGCCGCTCGCCGCCCCGCAGGCCAGCGGTTTCCAGGTGAAGAGAACCGTCTCGCCCGTGACCACGCGCCAGCCTGGCGCGCTTTCCCGGGGCGACACGGTGCGTGTGCGCCTGGAGATCGAGGCCCAGTCCGACGTGACCTGGGTGGCGGTGGAGGATCCGCTTCCCGCCGGGGCGACGATCCTGGGCCGGGGCATCGGCGGGGACTCGCAGATCCTGGCTTCCGAGGACCGGGGCACCGGTTTGGTCTGGCCGGCGTTCGAAGAGCGGACTTTCGAGGCTTTCCGGGCCTACTACCGCTTCGTGCCCAAAGGTGCATGGGCGGTCGAGTACACGGTGCGGCTGAACAACGCCGGGCGCTACCAGCTGCCGCCTACGCGGGTGGAGGCGATGTATGCGCCGGAGATGTACGCGATGGTGCCAAACGCGCCGCTGACCGTGGGCCCGTGAGGCGGAAAGCAAGAGGCGTGAGGCGGAGCAGCGGCAGCAAAGCACGACAGGCACGCGCAGCGAATCGGCGCGGGCGGATTCTCTCGCGCATGACGTGCCTCGTCGCGCACATCGGCTTGCGGCGCCGGTGGTGGCTTCTCATCACGCGTTCGCCCCTGCTTGCGCTGCTGCTCGCGGCCAGCGACCTGCCCGCGGCTATCCCTTCCTTTGAGCAGGCGAAGGGCGGCTGGAAAAGCACCGAAGGCGTCCTGCTCGACCGTCACGGGGAACCGATCCATGGGCTGCGCGTGAACGATCGCGGCCGGCGGCTCGACTGGGTCGCGCTGGAGCGCATCTCTCCGGCCGCGATCGAGGCAATCGTGCGAGCGGAAGACAGGCGTTTTCATCGCCATGCGGGCGTGGACTGGCTGGCGCTGAGCGACGCAGCGCTGGATACGCTGTTCTCCAAAATGCGCGGCGCCTCCACCATCTCCATGCAGCTGGCCGCCCAGCTCGATCCGGCGTTGAGACCCAGGGCCGGCCAGCGCTCGCTCGGCCAAAAATGGAACCAGATCAAAGCGGCCCAAGCGCTGGAGAAAGCCTGGAGCAAGCGGCAGATCCTGGAGGCCTATCTCAATCTGTCCACTTTTCGCGGGGAACTGCAGGGGATCGCCGCCGCCGCCAACGGGCTGTTCGGAAAGGACCCGTCTGGCATCACGGAGGCCGAGGGATTGTTGCTGGCGGCGCTGCTGCGCGGCCCGAACGCGGCACCCGAGCAGGCGGGCCGGCGCGCCTGCGCGATCGCCGCCGCAATGCAATCGACGATCCCGTGTGCGCGCCTGACCGCGGCCGCTCATGAAGCCCTCGGCGTGCGCCCGGTGGTGCGCCCGACGGTGGAGCTGGCGCCCCACGTGGCGCGGGCGCTGCTCTCGAAAGAGCGGCCCCGGGTGCAATCGACGCTCGACGCATCCCTGCAGCGTTTCGCGCTCGAGACCGTGCAGCGCCAGCTCGCCGACCTGGCGCATCGCTCGGTGGGCGACGCCGCCGTGCTGGTGGCGGACAACCGCAGCGGAGAAGTCCTGGCCTATGTCGGCAATGCCGGCAACGGCGCCAGCGCGTTCTATGTCGACGGCGTGCGTGCTCCACGCCAGGCAGGATCCACCCTAAAGCCTTTCCTGTACCAACTGGCGATCGAGCGGCGGCTGCTCACCGCCGCTTCGCTGATGGAAGATTCGCCGGTCAATTTGGTCACGCCCACCGGCCTGTACGTCCCGCAGAACTACGACCGCGAGTTCAAGGGGACCGTGAGCGTGCGTACGGCGCTGTCCGCTTCGCTCAACGTGCCCGCGGTGCGCGCGCTGATGCTGGTGGGCACCGATGCTTTTGTCGAGCGCCTACGTGCCCTCGGTTTTTCGGACATCACCGAAGAGGGCGACTTCTACGGCTATTCGCTGGCGCTCGGATCGGCAGAGGTCAGCCTCTGGCAGTTGGCCAACGCCTATCGTGCGCTCGCCAACGGCGGTCGCTGGTCGCCGCTCATGCTGGAAAAGGGCAAGGCGCGGCCTTTCGCCGTGGCGGATTCGGGTGCGTCCTATGTGATCGCCGACATCCTGGCCGATCGGCTGGCGCGCAGCCCGACCTTCGGGCTGGACAGCCCGTTGGCCGGCCGGCACTGGGCCGCGGTGAAGACCGGCACCAGCAAGGACATGCGCGACAACTGGTGCGTCGGATTCACGGAGCGCTACACGGTGGCGGTGTGGGTGGGCAATTTCGACGGCAGTCCGATGCGCGACGTGTCGGGCGTGACCGGCGCGGCGCCGATCTGGCTGGAAGTGGTGAACTTTCTCCATCGCCATTCCCCCTCGCTCCAACCGGCCTCCCCGACGACCGTCGCGGCGCGCCAGGTTCGCTTCGAGCAGGACCTCGAGCCGCCGCGCCGGGAACTGTTCCTCGCGGGCACCGAGCTCACGCGAGTGGCCGCCAAGTCGCCCGAGTCGATGCGGGTGGCGATCGCTTACCCGGGCAACGGCACCCTGATCGCGCTGGACCCGGATATTCCGGCCGCGGTGCAGCGCGTGCGCTTCGTGATCCGCCCGGAACGGCCGGGGTACGCCTGGCGTCTGGGTGACGAGGAGATTCGCACCGAGCCCGCGTGGTGGCGTCCGCGTCCCGGCACACACCAGTTGGTGCTGCTCGATCCGGCCGGCAACGAGGTCGATCGCGTCCACTTCGAAGTCCGCGGCGACCTCCCCCGGCAGGAAGACACCGCGCGCCGGCGCGCTGAGCCCTGAGCCCTCGACCGCGCGGGCTGCCGAATAACGTCTCCAAGGAAAGCTTGTCTTTTGGAAGCCGGGGGCTATGTTTATACGAGAGGGCTCTGCGCCCTGTCCGCAGACAAGGAGGAGCCATGCCAAGTCAGACGCTATTACAACGGGATCAATCCCAAGTCGCGGTCCAGCCCGGAAGTTTCCGGGTCGAGCGGCCCGAGACACGGGCCGATGTCGTGGCGATGATCGAGCGCAACCGCATCCAGATCGTCGATCTCAAATTTACCGATCTGCCGGGGCTCTGGCAGCACTTCTCGATCACCCTGCCGGAAATCAACGACAGCCTGTTCGAGGACGGCATCGGATTCGACGGCTCCTCGATCCGCGGTTTCCAGGAAATCCACGAATCCGACATGTTGCTCAAGCCCGACCCGTCCACCGCCTTTGTCGATCCGGTGTGCGAAGTGCCCACGCTGTCGATGATCTGCGACGTGGTCGACCCGGTGCTCGGGCAGCCCTACTCCCGCGATCCGCGCTACGTGGCGAAGAAAGCCGAGACCTATCTGCGGGGCACCGGGATCGCGACCACGTGCTACTTCGGACCGGAGCTCGAATTCTTCATTTTCGATTCGATCCGTTTCGGACAGGACCAGCACAGCGGCTACTACTACGTGGAGTCGGCCGAGGGCGAATGGAACTCCGGCCGGGACGAAGGTGCCTTCGGCGGCGGCAACCTCGGCTACAAGCCGCGCTACAAGGAAGGTTATTTCCCGGTGCCGCCGCACGATACGCTGCAGGACATCCGCTCGGAGATCGTGCTGGCGCTGATGCAGGCCGGCATCCAGGTCGAGGTCCATCACCACGAAGTCGCCACCGCGGGACAAAACGAGATCGACATGCGCTTCGCCACGCTCGTGCGCATGGCCGACAACGTCATGGTCTACAAGTACGTGTGCAAGAACGTGGCGCGCAAGCACGGCAAGGTGGCGACCTTCATGCCCAAGCCGATCTTCGGCGACAACGCGAGCGGCATGCACTGTCACCAGAGCCTTTGGAAAGACGAATCGAACCTGTTCTTCGACCCCAAAGGCTGGGCGCTGACGTCCCAGTTGTGCCGCTGGTATATCGGAGGTCTGCTGCAGCACGCCCCCGCGCTGATGGCGTTCTGCGCGCCGACCACCAACTCCTACAAGCGCCTGGTTCCCGGCTACGAAGCGCCGGTGAATCTGGCGATGTCCCAGCGCAACCGTTCCGCGGCCGCGCGCATTCCGATGTATTCGGATGCTCCGACCGCCAAGCGCGTGGAATTCCGCTGCCCCGATCCGTCGGCGAACGCCTATCTCGCGTTTGCCGCGATGCTCATGGCCGGCCTGGACGGGATCCAGAACCGGATCGATCCGGGCGACCCGCTGGACAAGAACATCTACGATCTTCCTCCCGAGGAAGCGAGAAAGGTACGCCAGGTTCCGGGCTCGCTGGAGGAGTCGCTGAAGGCGCTGGAGGACGACCACGGCTTCCTGAAGAAGGGCGATGTATTCACCGACGACGTGATCCAGACCTGGATCGAGTACAAGCGCCGCCGCGAAGTCGACCCCGTGCGCCTGCGTCCGCACCCGTGGGAGTTTTACCTCTACTTCGACGTATGATTGCGCGTTAGCGCCCGCGAGGCGTGCTCCGCGCGCGGACGAAGCCAGGAAAATGAAGCGGGTCACGGCGATCATCCGGCCCGTTGAAAAATGTCACAGGGGGAGGAAACAGTGATCCAGCGTTGCCTGCTTGTCGCGTGCGCGACGGCCATCTTGCTGGCCGTCCCGGTCAATGACGCGGCCGCTCAGACCGTGCGGCTCAACCGGATGATCGAGTTGTGGGAGAGCGGCAAACCGGCGTTTGGAAGCTTCGCCCGGTTCCGCGACGCCGACGGTGCGCTCTACTACGCCGCTTCGGATCTCGACTTCGTGATCTTCGATACCGAGCACGGCCCCGCCGACTTCACGCAGCTGCGCACCTTCCTCCAGTTCATGGTGGACAAGGCCCAGATCCTGAAAAAGGGAAACCTGCAACCCAACGTCACGCCGCTGGCGCGGATTCCGTCCAACGGCGGGGAGCGCAACCAGTGGGTCATCAAGCAGGTGCTGGACCTGGGCGCGATGGGACTGATGTCGCCGCACATCCGCAACGTCGAGGAAGCCAGAGCGCTGGTCGCGAATTCACGCTATCCGCAGAAGGCGGGCGCGGCCGACAACGATCCACCGGGTGAGCGCGGTGTCGCGCCGGCCAACGCCGCGCGCTACTGGGGGATCCCGGTGGCGGAATATTTCGAGCGCGCCGATACCTGGCCGCTCGACCCGAAGGGGGAAATCGCCGCCATCGCCATGATCGAGAGCGCGGAGGGCGTCAGGAACGCCCGTGCCATCCTGCGCGAAGTGAAGGGTATCGGCGCGGTGTTCATCGGCCCGAACGACCTGTCGACTTCGCTCGGCTATCCCGGGCAGATGGACCATCCGGAAACCGAGAAGGCGGTTCAGCAGGTACTGGCCGCCTGCAAGGAGTTCGACGTGCCCTGCGGGATCCTGGTCAACAGGGGCAATATCGAGAAGCGTGTGAAGGAGGGTTTCCGCTACCTCGTCGTCTCCGGCACGCCGGGCGAGATCGAAGAAGCGGTGCGCAGCGGCAAGAAAGCCGCCGGACGCTGACGCGCGATCCGCCGGCCGGCTCGTCAGGTCGCCTGCAGCCGACCGCTGAAG
Organism: Burkholderiales bacterium; assembly: GCA_035560005.1. Taxonomy (NCBI): domain Bacteria; kingdom Pseudomonadati; phylum Pseudomonadota; class Betaproteobacteria; order Burkholderiales; species Burkholderiales bacterium. The sequence continues at coordinate 30,216 of DATMAN010000075.1, forward strand.
TCGACGGGCGGTTCGTCGCGCACCAGGGTCACCGGCACCGGCGACAGATGCAGCACCTTGCTGGCGACCGATCCGAGCAGCATGCTCGCCACCCGGCCATGGCCGCGCGTGCCCATCAGGATTTCGTCGGCGCGCAGCTCGCGCGCCTTGGCGACGATCGTCTCGGCCACCGGCCCGGTGGCGCGGTGGGCCGTGTAGTTGATCCCCGCCTTGCGCAGGCGCTGCTCCGCGGAAGCGAGAGCCTTGCCGCCCTGTTCGTAGTAGTAGGTGTCGATCTTGGCGGCGTCGAGATACACCATGGCCTCTTCCGGAAAGATCCGGGGCTGCACGTTGAGCAGATGCACGTCGAGCTGCTCCGCCGATTTCGCCCGCTTCACGACTTCTTCGACCGCGCGGTCGGAACAGGTCGAGCCGTCGACCGGGACAAGTATCGTTCGCATGCCGTTGCCTCCTGAGGGCTGACAGTTTGAGATGGCGTCTTGGCTGCCCGCGCATTATAGAGGCTCGCCGGCGAGCGGCTCTGATCCGGATCAAAAGGCGCTCCAGTCAGTGGACGGTCCCCGCGAGCCTGCTCGCGCGCCGGACTGCAGGCGCGTGCCGGCGTTGCGAAGCGCGTCTGCTAGAATGCGTCCGCCCATCAGAACCACGACTGGCTCCCCGCCGCACCCGGCCAGGACTGCACAAGGGGCGATAAAAACTTCAAGGAGGACCACCAATTGGCTGCGAACTATTCGCCTGAGTTCGTCAAGGCGACTTTCGACAAGGTCGCCTGGCGCCTGATCCCGTTTCTGTTCATCTGCTACATCGTCGCCTTTCTCGACCGCGTCAACGTCGGTTTCGCCAAGCTGCAGATGGCGCCCGACCTGCAGTTCAGCGACGCGGTCTACGGCTTCGGGGCCGGCGTCTTTTTCATCGGTTACTTCATCTTCGAGGTGCCGAGCAACGTGATTCTGGAGCGGGTGGGCGCGCGGGTGTGGATCGCTCGCATCATGATCACCTGGGGAATCATCTCCTCCGCGTTCATGTTCACCCATCATTTTCATTGGGGGCCCGTCGCCGGCTGGTTCAATCTGACGGACGCCGAGTTCACGTTCTACTTCCTGCGCTTCCTGCTCGGCGTGGCCGAAGCCGGATTCTTCCCGGGCATCATTCTGTATCTCACCTACTGGTTCCCGGGTCCGCGCCGCGCCAAGATGGTTGCGCTGTTCATGACCGCGATCGCGATCTCCAATGTGATCGGCTCACCGGTTTCCGGCGCGATCATGCAGTACATGGACGGAGCCAACGGCTGGCGCGGCTGGCAGTGGCTGTTCCTGCTCGAAGGGATACCCTCGGTCCTCATCGGCGCGCTGGTATTCGTGCTGCTGCCCAACGGCCCCAAGAGCGCGCGCTGGCTGACCGAGCGGGAGAAGGACATGGTGCTGCATCTGGTGGCGGAGGACGACAACGCCAAGAAGGATCTCGGCCAGCGCCACAGCTTCATCGATGCCTTCCGCGATCTGCGGGTCTGGGCGCTGTCGGTCGTGTACTTCTGCGGCGTGGTGGGCTTCTACGCCGTGAACTTCTGGATGCCGACCATCATTTCGGAACTGGGCATCCAGAAGAACGACTTCCTGAAAGTCGGCCTGCTCAGCATGATTCCCTGGGGTGTAGCGGCGGTGTCGATGGTGCTGTGGGGCGCGCACTCCGACCGCACCGCAGAGCGGCGCTGGCACGCGGCCGGTGGCCTGCTGGTGGCGATGGCCGGCCTGCTCGCGCTGACCGCGGTCGGTCATGCTCCGATTCCATCCATCATCGCGTTGACGCTGGTCACTGCCGGAATCCTGTCGTGGGTGGCGACCTTCTGGTCCTTGCCCACCGCGTTCTTGTCCAGCACCGCCGCCGCCGCCGGCATCGCCTGGATCAACTCGGTGGGCAACCTGGGTGGCCACTTCGGCCCCGATCTGATCGGCCGCATCCGCACCGCGACGGGCGGCCATACCGAAGCCGCGTTCTACGCCTTGGCGGGCGTGGCGCTGCTCGGGGCGTTGATCATCATCCTGCTGCCGCGAACGCAGCGTGCGCCGGCGGCTGCAGCAGGGGCGGGCGTCCCGCAACGGTAGGGCCCTGCGGGCCGGTCCGCGGGTGCAAGCCCGCGAATCGGCCCGGCTTGACGCAAGTCAAGCGGCCCGTGTCGGTCCTCGTCTACCCTTCGCCTGGGTGTGTGCCGGGATTCCGGCCACGATCGTTCTTTCGAGAGGAGGGTTCGGAAATGACCGTTAACGTCGGCAACGCGGATCGCATGATCCGGATCATCATCGGCCTGGTCCTGCTCAGCATGATCCTTTGGGTCGAAGGCAACGCGCGCTGGTGGGGCCTCATCGGCATCGTGCCGCTCGCCACCGGGCTGCTGCGCTGGTGCCCGGCCTACTCGCTCCTGGGAATGAACACCTGCGGCGCGAAGGCTTCGCGCTGACGGGCCGAGCGCTCCCAAGACAGAAAGAAAGGAAGGAGATCAGGACATAGACTCTTCCTGATGACGACGGATTCGCCAACACTGCAGCGGGTACGGGCGCATGCAGCGAGTTGTTACCACTGCGGCCTGCCGGTACCGGCCGGGGCGCGCCACCGCGTCGTGATCGGAGGGCGCGCGCGCGACATGTGTTGTGCCGGGTGCGCGGCCGTGGCCGGCGCGATCGTGGGCTCCGGCCTGGAGAGCTATTATGAGAAGCGCGACCGCTTTCCCGAGTCGCCGCGCGAAGCGCTGCCCGACATCGTCGGCGACCCGCGCGTCTTCGACAATCCGGAAGTGCAGGCCGGATTCGTCGCCGAACCGGCCGAGCACGAGCGCGAAGCAGCCCTGATTCTCGAGGGCATCACTTGTCCGGCCTGCATCTGGCTCAACGAATCCCATCTGTGCCGGCAGCCCGGGGTCAAGGCAGTGCACATCAACTACGCCACGCGCCGCGCAACGGTGCGCTGGGATGCGCGCCTGACTTCGCTGTCGGCCATCCTTGCTTCGATCCGGGCGATCGGCTACCGGGCGCATCCCTACGACGCGTGCGCGCTCGAGGCGGCGCAGAAGAGGGAGTCCAGAGGCCTGCTGGCGCGGCTGGCGATCGCCGCCCTCGCCATGATGCAGGTGATGATGTACGCGGTGCCGGCCTACATCGCTTCCGCGGGCAGCATGCCGTCGGACGTGTCGTCGCTGATGCGCTGGGCGAGCCTCGTGCTCACCGTGCCGGTCGTGTTCTATTCCGCGAGCGGCTTTTTCTCCGCGGCGTGGCGGGATCTGCGCGCGCGCCGGCTCGGCATGGACGTGCCGGTGGCGGCCGCGATCGCGGTCGCCTTCCTGGCGAGCGTTCGATCCACCCTGGCGGGCGCCGGCGAGGTCTACTTCGATTCGCTGACGATGTTCGTCTTTCTGCTGCTCGGCGCGCGCTATCTGGAACTGCGCGCCCGGCAGAAGGCGGCCGCGTACCTCGAAGCGCTGGCCCGTGCCGCGCCCGCGGTGGCGAACCGGCTGCTCAATTTTCCTCTTTGCCTGAACTTCGAGACGGTCGGCGCGGGCTCGCTCGTCGCGGGCGATCATGTGCTGGTGCGCCCCGGCGAGACTTTTCCCGCCGACGGGCGGATCGAGCAGGGCGATACCGAAACCGACGAGTCGCTGCTCACCGGAGAGAGCCGCCCGGTGCGCAAGCACGAAGGCGACTCGGTCGTGGGCGGCGCGGTCAATCGCGCTCACCCGGTGGTGGTGCGGGTGGAGCGGGTCGGCGAGCAGACGATCCTGTCCGCGATCGTGCGTCTCACGGAGCGGGCCGCCCACGCGCGGCCACGCCTGCAGGAAATCGCCGATCGCGTGGCCGTGCGTTTCACGGCGGGCGTGCTCGCGACCGCCCTGGCCGCCGGACTCTGGTGGCTGTTGCACGATGCGCGGCAGGCGGCCCCGGTCGTGATCGCCGTGCTGGTCGTGACCTGTCCCTGCGCCCTGGCGCTTGCCACGCCGATGGCACTCGCGGTGGCGACCAGCGAGATGGCGCGGCGCGGGCTGCTCGTCACGCGCGGGCATGCGCTGGAAGTGCTGGCGCGCGCCGACTGCTTCGTTCTGGACAAGACCGGGACCTTGACCGTCGGGCATCCGGTGTTGCAGAACGTGCGGCTGCTGCGCGGTTCGCGCGAAGAAGCCTTGATGCTCGCAGGCGCCCTGGAGCGCTCATCGGAACATCCGTTGGCGCGGGCGATCTGCGCCGTGGCGCGCGATGCGCCGGCGGCGACCCAGCTTCGCAGTGCGCCCGGACACGGCGTGGAAGGCGTGGTGGCCGGCCGCAGGCTGCGCGTGGGCAATGCCCGCTTTGTCGCCGAACTTGCCGGGGATTCGACCGGAGTGCCGGCACCGGAGGCCGGAGAGCAAAGCGTGTGGCTGGGGGACGAGGAGGGTCCCATCGCGGCGTTCGGCTTTTCGGACGCACTGAGGCCGGATGCGGCCGCTTTCGTGCAGCGCGTCCGTTCGCTCGGCGCCCGGGTGTTTCTGCTGTCGGGCGATGCGCAGTCTTCGGTGCGCGCAACGGCGCGAACGGTGGGCATCGACGAGTGGAAGGCCGCGCAATCACCGCAAGACAAGCAGGCTTTCGTCAAGGCGCTGCAAGCCGAGGGGGCCACCGTGGCGATGGTAGGCGACGGCGTGAACGACGCACCGGTGCTGGCACAGGCCCAGGTCTCCATTGCATTGATGAGCGGCGCTGCCTTGGCGCAGGGCGCGGCCGACATGGTGCTGCTTTCCGGCCGCTTGCTGGACCTGGCGCAAGGCATGCAGTACGCGCGGCGCACGCTTCGCATCGTCCGGCAGAACCTCGGCTGGGCGATGGCGTACAACGTCGTGGCGATCCCGCTGGCGGTCACGGGCTCTGTCACGCCCTGGATCGCGGGGATCGGCATGGCGGGGAGCTCGATGCTCGTGGTGCTCAACGCGCTGCGTCTGGCGAGGCCGGGCAGGAAGCATCCCTTGCTCGCGTTTGGCGACTGAAGCCCGGTGCTTGCAGCCACGAGAACGATTTCGGCTCTTCACGTCTCCCGCCTCATGGACATCCTCTATCTGCTGGTTCCGCTCTCGGTCGCGCTGGCCTTCGCGATCGGCGCGGCGTTCCTCTGGTCGGTGCGAAGCGGCCAGTTCGACGACCTCGAAGGGCCGGCGCACCGGATCCTGGACGATGACGACAGGCAACGAGAAACCGCGGACCGAGATCAAGCGCACTGAGATGCGGCGGACCGGGGTTTCCTCCAGGCCCGCTGCTGCGTCTCCCGCCATGACGTGGAACCTCGCGGCTTGCAGACACCCATCGGCCTGACCGAGCACGAGGCGCGCAGGCGCCTGGCGCAGCACGGGCCCAACGAACTGCCCGGCCGCAGCCGGCGCAACGTCGCGCGCATTGCCCTGGAAGTCGTGCGCGAACCGATGTTCCTGTTGCTCGTGGCGGGCGGGGCGCTCTATCTCGCCATCGGAGACGTGCACGAAGCGCTGATCCTGATGGTCTCGGTGTTCGTGGTCATGGGGATCACCATCTACCAGGAGCGCAAGACCGAGCGCGCGCTGGAGGCTCTGCGCGATCTGTCCAGCCCGCGCGCGCTGGTGATTCGCGACGGGCGCGAGCGGCGCATCGCGGGCCGCGAAGTCGTGCCCGGCGATCTGCTCATGCTCGCCGAGGGTGACCGCGTGCCGGCCGACGCAGTACTGCTGGAGGCCAATGAACTCGCCTGCGACGAGTCGCTGCTCACGGGCGAATCCCTTCCGGTGGACAAGCGCGCGGCGAGCGCCGAGATTGCGAAGATGGGCGAGCCGGGCGGGGAAGGCCTGCCGTTCGTGTTTTCAGGTTCGCTGGTGGTGCGCGGCCAAGGGCTCGCGCGCGTGCTGGCGACCGGTGCCCAGACGCGGATCGGCCGGATCGGAAAGTCTCTGCAGTCCCTGGAAGTGCAGGACACGCCGTTGCAGATGCAGACCGAACGCATCGTGCGGGTGTTCGCCGCGTTCGGTCTGGCGCTGTGCCTGGCCGTGGTGGTGCTCTACGCGCAGTTGCGCGGCGGATGGCTGGACGGCTTGCTCGCCGGCATCACGCTGGCAATGGCGGTGTTGCCCGAGGAGTTTCCGGTCGTCCTGACGGTGTTTCTCGCGCTCGGCGCATGGCGCATCTCCCAGAGGCGCGTGCTGACCCGGCGCATGCCGGCGATCGAGACGCTGGGATCGGCCACCGTGCTGTGCGTCGACAAGACCGGCACGCTGACCGAGAACCGCATGGCGGTCGCCGAGCTGGTCGACCATGGATATCACTGGGACGCCTCGCGCGGTCCGGTCCATGCCAGGCTGCTGACGCTGGTGCGCGGCGCGGCACTCGCCTGCGAGCTCAAGCCGTTCGATCCGATGGAGCGCGCGATCGTGCGCTTCGCCGAGGAGCACGATGCGGCCACCGCGGACATCCGCGCGAGCTGGAGACTGGTGCGCGAGTACGATCTGACGCGCGAGTTGCTCGCCGTCACCCACTGCTGGCGGCGCGACAGCGACACCGACACGCTGGTGGCGGCGAAGGGGGCCCCGGAAGCCATCGCGAAGCTGTGCCGCGCCGATCATGAACGGAGCGCGAAGATTCTGCGCCTGACGCAGAAGCTCGCCTCCAAGGGCCGGCGCGTGCTCGCTGTCGCGCAGGCCCGGTTCGAGGGACAGGACTTCCCGGACAAGCCGACCGGTTTCGATTTCCACTACCTCGGGCTGGTCGCCCTCGCCGATCCGGTCCGCTCCACCGTGCCGGGCGCGTTGCGCGAATGCCGCGACGCTGGCGTGCGGGTGATCATGATCACCGGCGACTATCCCGGGACCGCGCAGGCGATCGCGGACGAGATCGGACTGCAGTCCCCCGCCGGTGTGGTGACCGGAGACCGCCTGGCCGCCATGAGCCCGGCCGATCTGCGCGCCACGGTGTCCGAGGCGAACGTCTTCGCGCGCGTGCAGCCGGAGCAGAAGCTGCTGCTGGTCAACGCGCTCAAGGCGAACGGCGAAATCGTGGCGATGACCGGGGACGGGGTGAACGATGCTCCGGCGCTGAAGGCGGCGCACATCGGCGTGGCGATGGGCATGCGCGGCACCGACGTGGCGCGCGAATCCGCCTCGCTGGTCCTGCTCGACGACGACTTCAAGTCGATCGTCGAGGCTGTCCGGCTCGGGCGCCGCATCTTCGACAACATTCGGCATGCGATGGCCTACCTGCTGGCGGTCCACGTTCCCACCGCCGGCATGGCGTTGTTGCCGCTGCTGTTCGGCTGGCCCCTGGTGTTCGCGCCGGTTCATATCGTCTTTCTCGAATTCGTGATCGACCCGGCATGTTCGATCGCCTTCGAGGCCGAGCCGTCTCACCCCGGCGCCATGAAGCGCCCGCCACGCGACCCGAAAGAGCCGCTGTTCGGTGCGCCGTTGTTGGCTTCCGCAGTGGCGCAGGGGCTGGCCGTCTTCGCAGGTGTCGCGCTGCTGTATTTCCTGGTGCTCGACCACGGGTTCAGCGAGCCGCGGGCGCGGGCCATGGCCTTCGCCGGTCTGGTGCTGGGCAACGCCGGGCTGATTCTTTCCAATCGTTCGCAGACGCGCTCGATACTGGCCACGTTGCGCATGCCGAATCGGGCGCTGTGGTGGGTCGTGGGAGGTGCGCTCGGCGGGCTCGTGGCGGCCATTTATCTGCCGCCGCTGCAACGGGTATTCCGCTTCGAGCCGCTCGCCGGGCAAGATGTCCTGTTCGCGCTGCTGGCGGCCTCGGCGGGCGTGCTGTGGTCCGAGCTTGCCAAGCTCGCGGCCAGACCGCCGTTCGCGGCGCGGGCTGCGAAGGGCCGCAAAGGCTGAATGACGCATGGCTGCGGCGCCCAGGCCCCTCAGCCGTTACGGATCAGCCAGCGCACGACGTCGCGGACGCTTCAGAGATAGCGCTCCGCACATTTGATGATCTCGCGGTTGGAGGGCAGATCGAGGCAGTGCCGCGCATCCGCATTGGCCCGCTCCAGCCTTCTGCGCTTGGAAGCCGGTTTGCCCTTGAGCGGTGCCTCGGCCGCGGGCGGCGCCACGGCGGTGACGGGAGGCTCCTCTACCGCCGCCTGTGCCCAGCTGCGCGCGGCAGCCAACAGCGCCGCGGTCGACAAAAGCACCGCGAGGGGAATGGTGCGTTTCATGGCTGAAACTCCTTTCAGCGTCGTCAATCGGAGACCAGCTCCTCCCTCGGGATTGCCTGTGTCCCTTGCGGGTCTGTAGCCCACCCTGGCCGGTTCTGAAACTCAAGCGCTAATTTTGCGCCTGCCCGATCGATCTGGCCACTCCGGGAAGCGCAACCGTTGGCACGGTCGAGGCGCCGTGCGGGGCCGCCAAGCCGTCCCGCGTCAAGTCAGTAGTTGTAGATCAGCGTGAGCCAGATCTTGCGGATGTCGCGCGGCGATCCGGCGGCCACGTCTCCGGCCTGGTAGTCGGCGTATTCGAACTTGCCGAGGAGCTTCGCCCGCAGCGGATAGGCCACGCTGAAATCGAACTCGCTGCCGAAGTCCAGTCCGCCGACATCGGAGTCGAACCGGTGATACTCGGCGAGCAACTGCGCCTTCCCCGCCTTTGCGCCGGCGCTGAAGAAGAGATCGTCGATGCCTTGCGGCGGCGTGGTCAGGAACTGGTCCGCCCAACCCTGGAAAAGGTGGTTGGTTCCCAGCGGCGTCTGGAACGCGTAGCGACCGTCGTCGCTGGCCAGCAGCTCGCGATCGATGCGCGCATAGACCTGGTTCCATTGGGCTCCCGCCCCGATGCGCAGGTAATGTGCGTCGATGCGCCCGTCGCCGTCGGCGTAGCCGGCCTGGTCGGCGTATTCGAGCGTGTAGAGCAGCTTCCACGGCGCACGCAGCGGGCGCGCGCCGTCCAGGCGCGCGCCGAGGATACGGTTCGAGGTATCGGTGGGTGCGGCGCCGGAAAATGCGGCGCGCGCGATCGCGTCCGCCTGGTCCTGGAAGTAGCCGAAACCCGCCACCGATTCGGTCTCCGACAGCGCATAGCGCAGGTTGGCGAGCACGGTGTCGGTCTTGTGCTGCCGCGTGTTCACCGTCTTGAGCCGGCCGAGATAACCCAGATACACGCGGGTACGGGGCAGGCTCCTGTTCTCGGCGGTGATGCCGTTGAATACCTGCATGACCTGGCGGAACTCGACGTTGCCGACGAAGCGCACATTGTCCAGCTTGATCGATTGCCTGCCTGCACGCACCACAGTGGCCGGCGCACCCGTGTAATCGACGTAGAGCTGGTTGACGTCGGTGTTGTCGGGATCGGCGATGACCGGGTACTGGTTCTTGCCGTTCAGGCCGTCGTTGTAGCTGTCGTTGGCCCGGCCCACGTCGATCGCCTCCAGGGTGGCACCGAAGCCCCTCCACGGACCGGTGCGCCAACCGGCGAGGGTCCTCAGCGTGAGCGCATGACCGTTCTCCGGACGCCCGTCCTGGTCCACGATTTCGAGCCGCGGGCGCAGGTTCAGGATGGGCTTTCCGCCGGTCAGCGCTTCGCTCAGGCTCCCGGCGTCCTGCGCGTTCGCGAGCACGGACAAGGCCAGGGACAAGATACCGATCGCCACTCTTGATGCTGAACGCATGGCTGGATTCTCCCGCTTCTTCTGGACTCGAACACGATGGTGGCGGCATCGCGCGGACCGGGACTTGACCTGAATCAAGCCGACCGCGATGCGAGCCGGTAAGCTTGCCCGCGCTTCGCGAGATGCCGCCCGGCGAGCCAGGCGATGCATCGCGGCAGCAACTCAACACAAAGGGGAAGGAATGCCCAACGAGTCGCGCAAGTCAATTTCGGTGCTGGCGGCGAGCACGCTGGCTTTCACCGTGTGCTTCATGGTCTGGATGATGTTCGGGGTGATCGGTGTGCCGATCAGGCAATCCCTGGGTCTGAACGCCACGCAGTTCGGCATCCTGACCGCGACTCCGGTGCTGACCGGATCGCTGGTGCGCGTGCCGCTCGGGATGTGGACCGACAAGTACGGGGGGCGCATCGTGTTTTTCGCACTGATGCTGGCGACCGTCGTCCCGATCTGGCTGATCAGTTACGCGACGCAATACTGGCAACTGCTGGTCCTCGGTTTGTTCGTCGGGCTGGCGGGCGGATCGTTCTCGGTGGGTACGCCTTACGTCGCGCGCTGGTTCAGGCGCGAGCGCCAGGGCCTGGCGATGGGCGTGTTCGGCGCGGGCAACTCCGGGGCGGCGGTCAACAAGTTCATCGCGCCGGCGCTGCTGGTGGCCTACGGCTGGACCGTCGTGCCCCAGGTGTATGCGGTGTCGATGCTGGTTACGGCGGCCGTGTTCTGGTTCTTCTCCTACGACGACCCGGCCCACCGGGTCGACAGCAAGGTCACCTGGCGCGAGCAGCTCGAGGTAATGAAGGACCCGAAGGTCTGGAAATACTGCCAGTACTACTCCATCGTGTTTGGCGGCTATGTCGCGCTTTCGCTGTGGATGGTCCAGTACTACGTGGGCGAGTATGGACTGGATATCCGCCTCGCCGCCCTGCTGGCCGCCTGCTTCTCGCTGCCCGGCGGCGTGCTGCGGGCGGTCGGCGGCTGGCTGGCGGACAAGTACGGCGCCCACCAGGTCACGTGGTGGGTCCTGTGGGTGAGCTGGATCTGCCTGTTTCTGCTGTCCTACCCGCAGACCGACTTCACGATCATGACCGTCGAAGGGCCGAAGAGCTTTCACATCGGACTGAACGTCTACGTGTTCACCGCGCTGATGGCGATCGTCGGCGTGGCATGGGCCTTCGGCAAGGCGTCGGTTTTCAAGTACATCTCTGACGATTATTCTCACAACATCGGGGCGATCTCCGGCGTGGTCGGCCTGGCTGGGGGTCTCGGCGGCTTCCTGCTGCCGATCCTGTTCGGCGCTCTGGTGGACCTGACCGGCATCCGGTCGAGCTGTTTCATGTTGATGTACGGTGTGGTCTGGGTGTCGCTCATCTGGATGTATTTCACCGAAGTCAGGCGCACCGAGATCATCGGGCCGCGCGCGCATGGGCTTTCTCTGAAAAGCTGAGACCGTTTCGCGGACAAGGAGGCACGCATGAGCGCAGATACCGGCAGGGCTGTCGCCGCCAGCGGCAAGAAGGGCAGGCTGCTGACGATCTGGACACCCGAGGACAAGGCGTTCTGGGAGCGCGAGGGCGAAGCCATCGCACGGATCAACTTGTGGATTTCGGTGCCGGCGTTGTTTCTCGCCTTCGCGGTGTGGCAGCTCTGGAGCGTGGTAGCGGTGAATCTGCCCGCGCTGGGATTCCAGTACAGCACCAACCAGTTGTTCTGGCTCGCCGCGGCGCCGGCCCTTTCTGGGGCCACGCTGCGCATCTTCTATTCCTTCATGGTGCCGATCTTTGGCGGCCGGCGCTGGACGGCGATCTCCACGGCTTCGCTGCTGATCCCCACGATCGGCATCGGCATCGCGATCCAGGACAACACCACGAGCTACGCCACCATGCTGATCCTGGCGCTGCTGTGCGGGCTCGGCGGCGGCAACTTCTCCTCCAGCATGGCCAACATCAGCTTCTTCTTCCCCAAGGAGCGCAAAGGTTCTGCGCTGGGCGTGAACGCGGGGCTGGGAAACCTCGGCGTGTCCTCGGTCCAGTTCCTCACACCCCTGGTGGTGACGATGCCGATCTGGCTGTTTTTCCAGGGCTCGCCGCAGACCATCGTCAACAGCGCGGGACAGACCGTGCAGGTGTGGATGCAGAACGCGGCCTTCGTGTGGGTGCCGTTCATCGCGATCGCCGCGATTCTGGCCTGGGTCGGCATGAACGACATCGCCGATGCCCGGGCTTCCTTCCGCGAGCAGTCAGTGATCTTCCGCCGCAAGCACAACTGGATCATGTGCTGGCTCTACATCGGGACCTTCGGTTCCTTCATCGGTTACGCCGCGGGATTTCCACTGCTCATCAAGAGCCAGTTTCCTCAGGTCAACGCCCTGCAATATGCCTGGCTCGGCCCGCTGGTCGGCGCGGTCATCCGCCCGTTCGGCGGGTGGCTGGCGGACAAGTTGGGCGGGGCGCGCGTTACATTCTGGAACTTCGTGGTCATGGCCGGGGCGGTGGTCGGCGTCCTATACTTTCTGCCCTCCGGCCCCACGGGCGGCAGCTTCCCGGGCTTTCTGGGTATGTTTCTGCTCCTTTTCCTCACCACCGGGATCGGCAACGGTTCGACCTTCCGGATGATTCCGGTCATCTTCCTGACCGAGCGCACGCGCGAGGCGGCGGGCAAAGGCAAGGCGGCCGAGGAGCAGGCGATCAAGGACGGAAACAAGGAGGGCGCGGCCGTGCTCGGCTTCGCCGGCGCCATCGGCGCCTATGGCGGTTTCTTCATCCCGAAGAGTTACGGGACTTCGATCTCGCTCACCGGCGGGCCGGAAGCGGCGCTGTACGTGTTCATCATCTTCTATCTGACCTGTATCGCGATCACCTGGTGGTTCTACGCGCGCAAGAACGCGGAGATGCCCTGCTGACAGCCGTGATGAGCGAGAAAGCGATGAGCGGCCCCCGGTTCATGCAAGACGCTTTGCACGGCGCGGTTGCGCCTCGCCCGTCCATCGCCATTCGCCGCGTGCCTCGGCGCTCCTCACCCATTACTGTTCACTGGAGTCTGATATGAGTCATTTCCTCGACCGGCTGACTTTCTTCACCCAGGAACGGCAGGAGTTCGCCGACGGGCACGGGGAGGTGAGACGGGAAGACCGCACCTGGGAGGACGGCTACCGCAGCCGCTGGGCGCACGACAAGATCGTGCGCTCGACCCATGGCACCAACTGCACCGGGTCGTGTTCGTGGAAGATCTATGTCAAGGGGGGAATCGTCACCTGGGAGACGCAGCAGACCGACTATCCGCGCACGCGCGCCGATCTGCCCAACCACGAGCCGCGCGGCTGCTCGCGTGGCGCGTCGTATTCTTGGTATCTGTACAGCGCCAACCGCATCAAATACCCGATGATTCGCGGCCGGCTGGTGCGGCTGTGGCGCGAAGCGCGCAAGTCCATGGGCCCCGTGCAGGCCTGGGCTTCGATCGTCGAGAATCCCGAGCGCGCGAAAAGCTACAAATCGGTGAGGGGTTTGGGCGGTTTCGTACGCTCGACCTGGGAGGAGGCTACCGAGCTCATCGCCGCCGCCAACGTCTATACCATCAAGAAGCACGGCCCTGACCGCGTGATCGGCTTTTCGCCGATTCCCGCGATGTCGATGGTTTCGTACGCGGCCGGCAGCCGCTATCTGTCGCTGATCGGCGGGGTGTGCATGAGCTTCTACGACTGGTACTGCGACCTGCCGCCGTCCTCTCCGCAGACCTGGGGCGAGCAGACCGACGTGCCCGAATCCGCCGACTGGTACAACTCCACGTTCATCGTGGCCTGGGGTTCCAACGTTCCCCAGACTCGCACGCCGGATGCGCACTTTTTCACCGAGGTGCGCTACAAGGGCGCCAAGATCGTGGCCGTGACGCCGGACTACGCCGAGGTGTCGAAACTCGCCGATCTGTGGCTGCATCCGAAGCAGGGGACCGATGCGGCGCTGGCGATGGCGATGGGCCACGTGATTCTCAAGGAGTTCCACCTCGAACGGCCTTCGGCGTATTTCCAGGACTACTGCCGGCGCTATACCGATCTGCCGCTGCTCGTTCGGCTCGTCAAGCGCGGCGAGCACTACGTGGCCGAGCGCTTCCTGCGCGCCTCGGATTTCGCCGACCGGCTGGGCCAGGCCAACAATCCGGAGTGGAAGACCGTGGGGTTCGACGAGCACTCGGGTCGCGTGGTGGTCCCGCACGGCTCGGTCGGTTTCCGCTGGAACCAGAAGCCCGGCGAGGACCTGGGCAAGTGGAACCTCGAAGAGAAGGAAGCCGGCGGCGCGCCGATCCGGCTGCGGTTGTCGTTGATCGATTCGCGCGACGCCGTCGTTCCCGTCGGGTTCCCTTATTTCGGCGGCATCACCCACGAGCGGTTCAACCACAACGATCAGGGCACCGACGTGCTGGTGCGCAACGTCCCGGTGAAGAAACTGCAGCTCGCTGACGGCGAGACGCTGGTGGCGAGCGTCTTCGATCTGCTGGTCGCCAACTACGGCATCGATCGCGGGCTGGGCGGCCGCGCGGCCCGCTCGTACGAGGACAACGTCCCCTATACCCCGAAGTGGCAGGAAGCGATCACCGGAGTCAAGGCGGCCGACGCGATCACGGTGGCGCGGCAGTTCGCCGACAACGCCGACAAGACGCACGGCAAGTCGATGGTCATCATCGGCGCGGCCATGAATCACTGGTACCACAGCGATATGAACTACCGCAGCATCATCAACATGCTGATGCTGTGCGGCTGCGTCGGTGTGTCCGGCGGCGGCTGGGCCCACTACGTCGGCCAGGAGAAACTGCGGCCGCAGACCGGCTGGACCGCCATCGCTTTCGCGCTCGATTGGCATCGCCCGCCGCGCCAGCAGAACTCGACCTCTTTCTTCTACGCCCACACCGACCAGTGGCGCTACGAGAAGCTCAAGGTCAGCGAAATCCTCTCGCCGCTCGCCGACCCGTCGCAGTTCGCGGGCAGTTTCATCGACTTCAACGTGCGCGCCGAGCGCATGGGCTGGCTGCCCAGCGCGCCGCAACTGCAGGCGAACCCGCTCCAGGTGTGCCGGGACGCGGCGGCGGTCGGCTCGGACCCGAAGGACTACGCGGTCAAGGCGCTGCGCGAGGGCCGGCTCGCGTTGTCCTGCGAGGACCCGGACAACCCGGCGAACTTCCCGCGCAATCTGTTCGTCTGGCGCTCCAACCTGCTCGGATCGTCGGGCAAGGGGCACGAGTATTTCTTGAAGCACCTGCTGGGCACCGCGCACGGCGTGCAGGGCAAGGATCTGGGCGAGATGGGCGGCGAGAAGCCGCTCGAAGTCGAATGGCGCGACCCGGCACCGGAAGGCAAGCTCGATCTGCTGGTGACGCTGGATTTCCGCATGTCCACCACCTGCCTGTATTCGGACGTGGTGCTGCCCACCGCAACCTGGTACGAGAAGAACGACCTCAACACCTCCGACATGCACCCGTTCATCCATCCGCTGTCCGCGGCGGTGGACCCGGTGTGGGAGTCGCGCAGCGACTGGGAGATCTACAAGGCGATCGCCAAGAAGTTCTCCGAGGTCTGCATCGGGCATCTCGGGGTGGAAAAGGACCTGGTGCTGACCCCTCTGATGCACGACACCCCGGCCGAGCTGGCCCAGGCCGTCGGGGTCAAGGACTGGAAGAAGGGCGAATGCGACCTGATCCCGGGCCGAACCGCACCGCAGATGACCGTCATCGAGCGCGATTATCCGAACACCTACCGCAAGTTCACCGCACTGGGGCCGCTGATGAGCAAGATCGGCAACGGCGGCAAAGGCATCGTCTGGAACACCGAACAGGAGGTGAAGAACCTGCTGGAGCTGAACTATCCGGTCACCGAGGAGGGGGTCACCAAGGGTCTGCCGCGCATCGAGTCCGACATCGACGCGGCGGAAGTCATCCTGATGCTCGCGCCGGAAACCAACGGAGAGGTCGCCGTGAAGGCGTGGGAAGCGCTCTCGCGCGTCACCGGGCGCGAGCATGCGCATCTGGCGAAAAGCAAGCAGGACGAGAAGCTGCGCTTCCGCGACCTGCAGGCGCAGCCGCGCAAGATCATCTCCAGTCCTACCTGGAGCGGCATCGAGTCGGAGCACGTGAGCTACAACTCCGGCTGGACCAACGTCAACGAGCTGATCCCGTGGCGCACGCTCACCGGCCGCCAGCAGTTCTACCAGGACCATCCGTGGATGCTGGGTTTCGGCGAGGGATTGTGCGTCTACCGGCCGCCGGTCGACTTGAAGACGGTCCGACCGATGCTCGGCAAGACACCGAACGGCAACCGGGAGGTGGTGCTGAACTTCATCACGCCGCACCAGAAATGGGGCATCCACAGTACCTATACAGACAACCTGCTCATGCTCACGCTCTCGCGCGGCGGCCCCATCGTCTGGATTTCGGAAGTCGATGCAAGAGAAGCCGGCATCGAGGACAACGACTGGATCGAGCTTTACAACGTCAACGGCGCGATCACCGCGCGCGCGGTCGTGAGCCAGCGCGTGGCGCAGGGGATGTGCCTCATGTACCACGCGCAGGAGAAGATCGTGAACGTGCCCGGTTCCGAGATCACCGGGGCACGCGGCGGAATCCACAACTCGGTCACCCGCACCGTAATGAAGCCCACGCACATGATCGGCGGCTACGCGCAGCTTTCCTACGGCTTCAACTACTACGGGACCATCGGTACCAACCGCGACGAGTTCGTGATCGTGCGCAAGATGAACAAGGTCGAATGGCTCGACTCGCCCGCGCCGCTGGCGCGGGCCTGAAGACGAAGCGCTCACCGCGGAGGACGCCGAGGAAACCATGAATACTGGAATCCTGCAGAAGGAGGGTGCCGCCGGTTTGAGCCGCCAAGGCTTGATTCGATGCGCTCGCCGAATGTTGCCTGGGGTGGGATGTAGTCTTTCCTCCGCGTCCGCTGCGCCCTCCGCAGCGGGCGCTTGAATCAGGAGCGAAGCGATGAAAGTACGCGCGCAGATCGCGATGGTGCTGAACCTGGACAAGTGCATCGGCTGCCACACCTGTTCGGTCACCTGCAAGAACGTATGGACCAACCGCGCAGGCATGGAATACGCCTGGTTCAACAACGTGGAGACCAAACCCGGAATCGGCTACCCGAAGGAATGGGAGAACCAGGACAGATGGAACGGTGGCTGGGTCCGCAAGGGCTCGGGCAGGATCGAGCCGAAACAGGGCGGCAAGTGGACGCTGCTCATGAAGATCTTCGCCAACCCCAGCCTGCCGCAGATCGACGATTACTACGAGCCGTTCACCTTCGATTACGAGCACCTGCACACCGCGCCCGAGATGCGGGCGGCACCGGTGGCGCGCCCGCGCTCGCTGATCACGGGGGAGCGCATGCAGAAGATCGAGTGGGGGCCGAACTGGGAAGAGATCCTCGGAGGCGAGTTCGTCAAGCGCTCGAAGGACGTCAACTTCGAGGACGTGGAGAAGGAGATCTACGGGCAGTTCGAGAACACCTTCATGATGTATCTGCCGCGCCTGTGCGAGCACTGCCTGAACCCCACCTGCGTGGCGTCCTGTCCTTCGGGCTCGATCTACAAGCGCGAGGAAGACGGCATCGTCCTCATCGACCAGGACAAGTGTCGCGGCTGGCGCATGTGCGTCTCGGGCTGTCCGTACAAGAAGATCTATTACAACTGGGCCACCGGCAAGGCGGAGAAGTGCATCTTCTGTTATCCGCGCATCGAGGCCGGACAGCCCACCGTGTGCTCGGAGACCTGCGTGGGGCGCATCCGCTATCTGGGCGTGCTGCTCTACGACGCCGACCGCATCGCGCACGCGGCCGGCGTGGAAGATCCAAAGTCGCTCTACCAGGCGCAACTGGACATCTTCCTCGACCCCAACGACGCATCGGTGCTGGAGCAGGCACGGCGCGACGGCGTGCCCGAAGCGTGGCTGGAGGCGGCCAGGCGGTCGCCGACCTACAAGATGGCGGTGCAATGGCAAGTCGCGCTTCCCCTGCATCCCGAGTACCGCACGCTGCCGATGGTGTGGTATGTGCCGCCGCTGTCTCCCATCCAGGCGGCGGCGAACGCGGGCCAGGTCGGGACTTTCGGCGAGCTGCCGGATGTACGCAGCCTGCGCATCCCGCTCAGATATCTGGCGAACCTGCTCAGCGCCGGGGACGAGGCACCGGTCGCCCGGGCGCTGGAGCGGATGCTCGCCATGCGCGCTTACATGCGCGACCGGCACGTCGAGAAGCGCGAAAACCACGCCGTCCTCGAGCAGGTCGGCCTGACGGTCGGGCAGGTCGAGGAGATGTACCGCTACATGGCCATCGCCAACTACGAGGACCGCTTCGTGATCCCGACCACGCACCGCGAGTATGCCGAAGACGCTTTCGAGCTGCGCGGCGGCTGCGGGTTCTCCTTCGGCAACGGCTGTTCTCCAGGCGCGAGCGAAACCAGCCTGTTCGGCGGCAAGCGCCGCAAGACCATACCCATCAAGGCCCAGGCTTGAACGACGCAGGACCCGGGGAAGGACACAGGGATGATGAGTGAAACGAAGACACGAAGACACGAAGTGAACCGGGTTGGTGGGAAACCTCCGCTTGTTGGAGGTTCCGGCAACACGGTCGTATTCGGGGTTGGCTCGATGCGATGAAGAATCTATCTTCCTGCGCGTCTCTTCGTGTCTTCGTGCCTACGCGTTTCGCTCTCGAGGTTCTCCGTGTCTCGGTGGCGAAAGGACTGCCGAATGATTAGCCTCAAGGCGCTGGGGGCGCTGTTGATGTATCCGCAACCCGAGCTGATCGAGGCGTTGCCGGAGATCGGCGCGGTGCTGGAGGCGGAGAAGGCGCTGTCGCGCCAGGACAAGGCGCAGCTCGCCGGCCTGATCGCCGAATTGCGCGGCGCCGAACTGCTCGATGCGCAGGAGCGCTATGTCGAACTGTTCGACCGCGGACGCGCGACCTCTTTGCATCTGTTCGAGCATGTGCATGGCGATTCGCGCAGCCGCGGACAGGCGATGGTGGATCTGAGGGCGATGTACGAGCGCGCCGGTCTGCGCCTGTCCGCGAACGAGCTGCCGGACTACCTGCCGGCGGTGCTCGAGTATCTGTCGCTGCGTCCTCTCGCCGAAGTGCGCGACATGCTGCGGGACTGCGCCCACATCCTGCGCGCGGTGGGTGATGCCCTGGCCGGCCGTGAGTCGCGCTACAGCGCGGTGTTCGGTGCGCTGCTCTCGGTGGCTGGGGAGGAAGGCTTGAGCCGCGTACCCGAGCCGTGCCGGAGTCCTGAAGAGGAGCGCCGAGCGCTCGACGAGGAGTGGATCGACAAGCCGGTGCTGTTCGGACTCGGCGCCGGCGATGCACGGCCCGCTGCGCAGGTGGTGAAGTTCGTCAAGAGAACGCCCTGACGGGAGTATCCGCATGCAATACGCCGATTACCTGAACCAGTTTCTGTTCGGCATCTATCCCTACGTCGCGCTGGTCGTCTTCTTCGTGGGCAGCCTGATCCGTTTCGACCGCGAGCAATACACCTGGAAGAGCGACTCTTCGCAGCTGCTCAGGGCCGGCCAGCTGCGCTGGGGTTCCAACCTGTTTCACGTCGGCATCCTGGGGATCTTCTTCGGACACCTGGTCGGACTGCTGACGCCGGTCTCGGTCTGGCACGCGATCGGGGTGTCCGCCACGGCGAAGCAGTGGCTGGCCATCGTCGCCGGCGGGATCTTCGGCGCGCTGTGCCTGGCGGGACTGCTTCTGCTGCTGCATCGCCGGCTGTTCGATGCGCGCATCCGGTCGACCAGCAAGGCCATGGATATCGTGGTGCTTGCGCTGTTTCTCGCCCAGCTGCTGCTCGGCCTGTTCAGCATCACCATCTCGCTGCAACACCTGGACGGCTCCGAGATGATCAAGTTCATGGAGTGGGCCCAGCGCATCGTGACGTTCAGGGGCGGTGCGGCCGATCTGGTGGCGGGCGCGTCCTGGATCTTCAAGGCGCACCTGGTGCTCGGATTGACGATCTTTCTGATCTTCCCGTTCACCCGCCTGGTCCACATCTGGAGCGGTTTCGCCACGGTCTTCTATTTGTTCCGGCCCTACCAGATCGTGAGGCAGCGGTGATCAGCGTCAACGGCACCGAGGTCGCAGACCGGCTTGGCGCGGTGCGCGAGCTGCTCCGGCAACGCGCGGTCGCCGTGGGGCTTCTCGCTCTCGATGCACCGGAGGCGGCGGTCGAGGAGGCCATCGAGCGCCTGCTCGATCAGGAGGTGCGAACACCCGAGCCGACGGAAGAGGAATGCCGCCGCTACTACGAGGCGCACCGCACGGAATTCATCGCGGGCGAACTGGTGTTCGCGCGTCACATCCTGTTCGCGGTCACGGCCGGGGTGCCGGTGGCTGCGCTGCGCCGGAAAGCGGAGGAAACGCTGCTCGAACTGCGTGCGCACCCGGAACTGTTCGAGACCCGCGCGAAAGAACTTTCCAACTGCCCCAGCGGGCAACTGGGCGGTGCGCTCGGCCAGATCTCCAGGGGCGAATCGGTGCCGGAATTCGAGCAGGCGGTGTTTGCACAGGCCACCACCGGCATTCTTCCGCGCCTCGTGAACACCCGCTACGGCTTTCACATCGTCGCGGTCGACGGGCACGTTCCCGGGCGGCTCGTGCCGTTCGAGGCGGTGTGCGGGCGGATCGCGCAGCGCCTGCAGCAAAGCGTACGCGCCAAGGCGCTCGAACAGTACGTCGCGGTGCTGGCCGGGCAGGCGGAAGTGGTCGGCGTCGATTTGCGGGCTGTGGCTACGCCGTTGGTGCAGTGAGGCGGGAGAAACAGCGGACTGCGATGAGGCGGACCGGGGAAGAGCATCCGCAATATCCCGGTCCGCACTCTGATGGCCCGCAGTTCACGGCTTGCACCCATGAGTGACTTCCTGCTGGCCCGCGCCCTGCACGTGCTCGGCGTGGTGATGTGGATCGGCGGCGTTGCATTCGTGACGCTCGTCCTGCTGCCCGCCTTGCGCGCAAGAGTGGATCCGCAGCAACGCGTCGCCTTCTTCGAGCGCATCGAGTCGGGCTTCGCCCGGCAGGCGAGGTGGACCACTCTGGTCACCGGTATCTCCGGGTTCTATCTCGTTTACCGGCTGGATGCCTGGGAACGGTTCGCGCAAGTGTCCTTCTGGTGGATGCACGCGATGGTCGCCGTGTGGGCGATATTCACAGTCATGCTGTTCGTGATCGAACCGTTGTGGCTGCACGAGTGGTTCCTGACGCGTGCCCGGCGCGACCTGGAGCCGACGTTCAGAATGGTCGAGCGCCTGCATTGGTTGCTGCTCGTGCTGAGCCTCGTGACCGTGGCCGGCGCGGCAGCGGGCAGCCATGGATGGTTGTGGATGTGATGAACCTATCTCAAAATCCCCGACGGCCGCTTATCGTCGCAACCCTTCGGGGCGGGATCGCCTGGGGCGCATCGCTTCGTTGCAGCTCGGGTCCTTGGCTCTGGCCAATGGTCTCGCTGCCCGCGCCTCGCGCTGCATCCCCAGGCAACCCCGCCGCGGCCGCCGGGGATTTTGAGATAGGTTCATGACCCTTTACTGGTCGCTCAAGTATGTGCACGTTGGCGCGGTCGTCGCGAGCGCCAGCCTGTTCCTGCTGCGCGGGGCCTGGATGCTGGCTTCCCCGTCCCTGCTGCAGCGCCGGTGGGTGCGGGTCGTGCCGCACGTCGTCGACAGCGTGCTGCTCGCCGCAGCGCTCGGGCTGATCTGGCTCACCGGCCAGTATCCGTTCGCACAGCCCTGGCTCACCGCGAAGGTCCTGGCGCTCGTCGCCTACATCGTGCTGGGCAGCATCGCGCTCAGGCGCGGGCGCACGCCGTGGGTGCGTGCTGCGGCCTTTGTCGCGGCCGTCTCGATGTTCGCCTACATCGTCGGGGTGGCACTCACCCGCTCACCCTCGCTCGGTTTCTAGCCGCGCGGCCGCGCCGGGGGCCGCCGCATCCGCCTCACGCCGCGCGCAATCTCCAGCGCTTTCCAGCCTGCGCGCGCATCCGGTTTTGATCTAGGTCAACGGCTTTCCGCCCTCGGCCGGTAGCATTCCGACCGACTCACCGGCGGGCGCGAGGGCGCCGCGCGGTCGACTTCGGGAATCGGGAGCGCTCATGGCGGAACAGGCCACCTACAACTACAAGGTAGTCCGGCAATTCGCGATCATGACCGTCGTCTGGGGCGTGGTCGGGATGGCGGTCGGGGTGCTGATCGCCGCCCAGCTCATGTTTCCGGACCTGACCTACGGGATTCCGTGGCTCTCCTATGGCCGGCTGCGGCCGCTGCACACCAACGCCGTCATCTTCGCCTTTGGCGGCTGCGCCCTTTTCGCCACTTCTTACTATGTGGTCCAGCGCACCTGTCACGTGCGGCTGTTCTCCGACCAACTGGCGGCCTTCACCTTCTGGGGCTGGCAGGCGGTCATCGTGCTGGCGGCGCTCACCCTGCCCGCCGGTATCACGACCTCCCACGAGTACGCGGAGCTGGAGTGGCCGATCGACATCCTGATCACGCTCGTGTGGGTAGCCTATGCGGTGGTGTTCTTCGGCACGCTGGCCCGGCGCAAGGTCGCGCACATTTACGTGGCGAACTGGTTCTTCGGCGCCTTCATCCTGACGGTGGCGCTGCTGCACCTGGTCAACAGCGCCCAGGTTCCGGTGTCGCTGTGGAAATCCTATTACGTGTACGCCGGTGTCCAGGACGCCATGGTGCAGTGGTGGTACGGGCACAACGCGGTGGGTTTCTTCCTGACCGCGGGCTTCCTCGGGATGATGTACTACTTCGTCCCCAAGCAGGCGCAGCGCCCGATCTACAGCTACCGCCTGTCGGTGGTGCACTTCTGGGCGCTGATCTTCACTTACATGTGGGCCGGGCCGCATCACCTGCACTACACCGCGCTGCCCGACTGGACCCAGTCGCTCGGGATGATCTTCTCGCTGATCCTGCTGGCGCCCTCCTGGGGTGGCATGATCAACGGGATCATGACGCTCTCGGGCGCGTGGCACAAACTGCGCACCGATCCGATCCTGAAGTTCCTGATCGTGTCGCTGTCCTTCTACGGCATGTCGACCTTCGAGGGACCGATGATGTCGATCAAGACGGTCAACTCGCTGTCGCATTACACGGACTGGACGGTCGGCCACGTGCACTCGGGCGCGCTGGGCTGGGTGGCCTTCATTTCGGTCGGCAGCCTCTACTACCTGATCCCGCGGCTGTTCGGGCGCACGCAGATGTACAGCGTGCCGCTGATCACCACGCACTTCTGGATCGCCACGATCGGCGTGGTGCTCTACATCGCCGCCATGTGGATCGCGGGCGTGATGCAGGGCCTGATGTGGCGCGCGGTCAACCCGGACGGCACCTTGACCTATACCTTCGTGGAGAGCGTCAAGGCCAGCTACCCGTTCTACGCGATCCGCCTGCTCGGAGGACTGCTGTTTCTCTCGGGAATGCTGATCATGGCCTACAACGTGTGGAAGACGGTGGTGGGCGCGAAGCCGGTCGAGGCGATGATCCCGGCACCCGCCGCGGCGCATTGACAACGCAAGAAGGAGAATCTCGCCAGCAAGGCCCAAACACACCAGGAGCGCCCAGCGCGCCCGGAACGAAACTGTGTCTTGGTGGTGAACAGGACGAATAGCGATGGCTGAGCAGACACTTCACTCGAAGATCGAGCAAAGCAACACGCTGCTGATCGTGTTGGTGGTGCTGGTGGTGGCGGTCGGCGGACTGGTCGAGATCGTGCCGCTGTTCTTTCAGCGCTCGACTACGGAGCCGGTGGCCGGGTTGCAACCCTATAGCGCGCTGCAGCTCGAAGGGCGCGACATCTATATCCGCGAGGGTTGCAACAACTGCCACTCGCAGATGATCCGGCCGATGCGTGCCGAGACCGAGCGCTACGGCCACTATTCGGTGGCCGGCGAGTTCGTCTACGACCATCCGTTCCTGTGGGGCAGCAAGCGCACGGGGCCGGACCTGGCGCGGGTCGGGGGGCGCTACAGCGACGAATGGCATCGCCTGCACATGGTCAACCCGCGCAGCGTGGTGCCGGAATCGAACATGCCGGGTTATCCCTGGCTGGCTTCCGCCCGGCTCGACGGCGGCCGGACCGCAGCCAAGATGAGAGCGCTGCGCGCGATCGGCGTGCCCTACACCGACGAGCAGATCGCCGGCGCGGAAGGCCAAACCAAAGGCAAGACCGAGCTCGACGCGCTGGTGGCCTATCTGCAGGTGCTCGGAACGACGA
Organism: Burkholderiales bacterium; assembly: GCA_035560005.1. NCBI lineage: Bacteria > Pseudomonadati > Pseudomonadota > Betaproteobacteria > Burkholderiales > Burkholderiales bacterium. The sequence goes on from DATMAN010000075.1 coordinate 54,099, forward strand.
TCAAGACGAGGTAGTCATGGAACTGTTGACCATCCTGCGCTCCACGGTGACGGTGATCGCCTTCGCCACTTTCGTCGCGATCGTCCTCTGGGCGTACAGCGCCAGGCGCAGCTCCGCATTCGAGGCCGCGGCGCATGCGCCCTTGCGCGACGAGATCGACGCCGGCAGCCCTTCGCCGGAAACAACGCCGGACCGCGGGAGCCCGAGATGAACGATTTCACCCACGACTTCTGGGGCTGGTACGTCGCGATCATCACGGTGCTCAGCATCGTGGCGTGCGCGGTGCTGTTGAGGGCGCTGTCCACGCGCAAGCTCGCGCCCGGAGAAAAGGCCGGCGTCATGGGCCATGTCTGGGACGAAGACCTAGAGGAGTACAACAACCCGCTGCCGAACTGGTGGCGCTGGCTGTTCTACATCACGCTGTTCTTCGGGATGGCCTACATCGTGTTCTTTCCCGGGCTCGGCGTGTTCAACGGAGTGCTCAAGTGGAGCTCCACCGGACAGTACGAGACCGAGATCGCGCGCGCCGAGGAGCGTTTCGGCCCGCTGTACGCCAGGTACGCCGCCATGGATCTGAAGGAAGTCGCCGCCGATGCGCAGGCCCGCGAGATGGGACAACGGCTGTTCGTCAACTACTGCTCGCAATGCCACGCCTCCGACGGGCGAGGCAGCCGCGGATTCCCCAATCTCGCCGATCGCGACTGGCTCTGGGGCGGGGATCCGCAGGCGATCAAGGCCAGCATCACGGCCGGGCGCCAGGGGATCATGCCGCCGTTCGGCGCGGCGCTGGGCGACGAGGGGGTGAAGGACGTGGCGCACTACGTGCTGTCGTTGTCCGGCAAAACGCATGACGGCTTGCGCGCCGTACGCGGCAAGCCGCTTTTCGAGGCGAACTGCACCGCCTGCCACGGCCCCGAAGGCAAGGGCAACCCGGCACTGGGTGCACCGGATCTCACCGACGAGGTGTGGCTGCACGGGCGCGGCGAGTCGAGCATCATCGAGACCGTGAGCAAGGGGCGGCACAACGTCATGCCGGCATGGGGCGAATTTCTCGGCGAGGCCAGAACCCACATCCTCGCCGCGTACGTCTGGAGCCTTTCCAATGTCCGGTAGCGCAGCGCCGGCGAAGCGACTCGATCCCGGCGGTGCCGGCGGGCAACGCGGCGAGCATTACGGGCGCCTGTCGATCGCCCTGCACTGGCTGATGCTGCTGTTGATCGTCGCGGTCTACGTCTGCATCGAGCTGCGCGAAGCGTTTCCCAAGGGCAGCGAGCCCCGGGAGGCGCTGAAGACCTGGCATTACATGCTCGGGCTTTCGGTATTCGCGCTGGTCTGGGTTCGCCTGGTGCTGCATTTTCTAGGGCCGATTCCAGGAATCGAACCGCCGCCGCCACGCTGGCAGGTGCTGGCCTCCGCGGTCGTGCATTTTTTGCTCTACGTGTTCATGATCGCCATGCCGCTTCTGGGGTGGCTGGTGCTCAGCGCGGAAGGAAAACCCGTTCCCCTTTTCGGGTTCGAGTTGCCGCCGCTTGCCGGAGAGAACGAGTCCTTGGCGCATTGGGCGGAGGAAGTCCACGAGGCATTCGGAAAGGTGGGCTACTTTCTGATCGGCCTGCACGCGGCGGCCGCGCTGTTCCATCATTACGTGCTGCGCGACAACACGCTGCGCCGCATGTTGCCGTAGCCGATGGTTCTTTCGAACCACCGCGACGGTCGACGGCCCGCTCGCGGCGCTTCGGACGCTTGCTGATGGACGCTTCTCCCAGGCCCCGTCTGGCGTCCGCGACCCAGCCGGTCGAGCAGGTGCTCTACGAGATCCGCCGCAAGATCTATCCGCGGGCGGTGACCGGCAAGTTCGCGGCCTGGCGCTGGTTCTTCGTGTGGGCCACCCAGCTCGTGTTCTACGGCCTGCCGTGGCTGGAATGGAACGGCAGGCAGGCGGTGCTGTTCGATCTCGTCAACCGCAAGTTCTACATCTTCGGGCTGGTGTTCTGGCCGCAGGACGTGATCTATCTCGCCGTCCTGCTCATCATCTCGGCCTATTCGTTGTTTCTGTTTACCGCGGTGGCGGGGCGGCTATGGTGCGGCTATGCCTGCCCGCAGACGGTGTATACGGAGATCTTCATGTGGATCGAGCGGGCGATCGAGGGCGATCGCCTGCAGCGCATGAAGCTCGATCGCTCGCCGCTCTCGCCCCGCAAGATCGGGCTCAAGGCGGCGAAGCACGGCGCCTGGATCGCGGTTGCCCTGTGGACCGGATTCACCTTCGTGGGCTACTTCACGCCGATCACGACGCTCCGGGACGAAGTGCTCGGATTCGCGACCGGGCCGTGGGAAACGTTCTGGATTGCGTTCTACGGATTCGCGACCTACGGCAACGCGGGCTGGATGCGCGAGCAGGTCTGCAAGTACATGTGCCCGTACGCCCGTTTCCAGAGCGTGATGTTCGACAACGATACGTTGATCATTTCCTACGATCGCAGCCGCGGAGAGCCGCGTGGCGCGCGCGCCCGCAACGTCGACTACAAGGCCAAGGGCCTTGGCGACTGCGTGGACTGTGGAATCTGCGTGCAGGTCTGTCCCACCGGAATCGACATCCGCGACGGCCTGCAGTACGAGTGCATCGGCTGCGCCGCCTGCATCGACGGCTGCGATCAGGTCATGGACAAGATGGGGTATCCGCGCGGACTGATCCGCTATGCCACGGAGAGCGGGCTCAGGAACCGCTATTCCGTGGCCCAGATGCTGCGGCGCGTCTTTCGCCCCCGCGTGCTGATCTACACCGCGGTGCTGTGGGTCATCATCGGTCTGGCCGCCTTCAGTCTCGTTCACCGCACACCGATCAAGGTCGATGTCATCCGCGACCGCGTCACGACGGCGCGGCCGGACGATCCGGTCGTCGAGAACGTCTACCGCCTGCAGATCATGAATGCGTCGGAAACGCCACGCTCGGTCCGGATCACGGTGTCCGGACTGGAGGGTCTGCGTCTGGAATCGGAGCGGCAACCGATCGACATCGGCCCGGCCACTCAGCGTCTGGTGGCGGTGCGGCTGTCGGTTGACCGGGCGCATGTAGGTCCAGGCTCGAACACGGTGGTCTTCACCGTCGCGACCGAAGCCGATCCCGCGGAGAATATCGTGATCGAAGAGAAAGCGGCGTTCGTGGTGCCCTGAGGATGCGCGACATGACACTCCCGAGACCGCAGCCCGGCCGCCCCTGGTATCGAGAGCCCTGGCCATGGGCGCTGCTGGCGGCGCCGGCGACCGCGGTCGTGGCGGGCGTCGCGACCTTGCTGATCGCCCTCGCGCACCAGGACGGCCTGGTCGCGGAGGACTACTACAGGCAGGGCCTGGCCATCAACCAGAGGCTGGAGCGCGAGCAGCGTGCGGCGGCCCTGCGGCTGCGCGCGCAGGTGCTGTTCAGCGAGCGCAGGGCGCGGGTGCTCCTCGAAGGCGATGGTTCGCTGCCCGGCCGGCTCAGGCTGCGCTTCGTGCATCCCACGCGCTCGGGCAATGACAGGGAGGTCGTGCTGGAGCGCGTGGCGCCGCGCATGTACGAAGCGGCGCTGCCCGCGTTTCGCTCCGGGCGCTGGCTGGTACAGCTCGAAGACCCGGACCGCACGTGGCGCCTGAGCGGGGTCTGGGCCGGCGACGAGCCGGCGCTGGTCCTGTCCAGCATCGGCGAAAGGGTGCAACAGAGGGGAAGATGAAGTCGCGGACGCTGGTGTGGATTCTTTGGCCTTCCTTCGTAGTGGCCGGCGTGGTCGAGGGCGTGTTCTTCACGCTGTTCGATCCCATGGAGCTGCTGCTGTTCGGCGCGCCGATCGGCTGGAGCCGCACCGCAGTCTATTCGGTGGGCTTCTTCGTCTTCTGGGCGGTGTGCGCGGCCTCCAGCGCCTTCACGTGTCTGCTGCAAAGGAGCGCCACGGAGATCAACCGGTGCCCGCTGCAGCCCGGGGAGCGTCCGGCGGGCTGCCCGAAGCGAGAAGACGCGGGCACTTGCTGAAGCTGCAATTCCTCGGTGCTACCGGAACAGTCACTGGGTCGAAGTACCTGCTGACGGCGGGGCGCCGCAGAATCCTGGTGGACTGCGGACTGTTCCAGGGTCTGAAGCAACTGCGGCTGCGCAACTGGGAGCGCCTGCCCGTGGAGCCGCGCACGGTGGATGCCGTCGTCCTGACCCACGCGCACATCGATCACAGCGGCTATCTGCCGCTGTTCGCGAAGAACGGATTTCGCGGCAAGGTCTTGTGCAGCAGCGCCACGAGAGACCTGTGCGAAATCCTGCTGCCCGATGCAGGTTATCTCCAGGAGGAAGAGGCCGAGTACGCCAACCGGCGCGGGTTCTCCAAGCACTCGCCGGCGTTGCCGCTCTACACACAGGAGGATGCGAGACGCTGCCTCCCGCAACTGGTTTCGATCGGTTTCGACAAGGACGTCGACCTGGGCGGCGGAGTGGCGTTGCGGCTGCATCGCTCGGGCCACATCGTCGGCGCTGCGATGGCCGAGCTGCGCTACCGGGATCTGAAGGTGTTGTTCACCGGAGACCTCGGGCGACCGAACGACCCGCTGATGCCCCCGCCGGCGCGCATCGCGAGGACCGATACCCTGATCGTCGAGTCCACGTACGGTGACCGGCGTCACGACCCCGCCGATCCGCGCGTGCTCCTCGCAGAGATCATCAACCGCACGATCGGTCGAGGCGGGGTGGTGCTCGTTCCCGTCTATGCGGTCGGGCGCGCGCAGTCGCTGATGTACTACTTGCGCGACCTGAAGACGACCCAGGCGATTCCCGACGTTCCGGTGTATCTCAACAGCCCGATGGCGGTGGACGCCACACGCATTTTCCGCGAGCATCCGGCGGACCACCGCCTGACGCCGGAACAATGTCAGGCGATGTGCAGCGTGGCAACGGTCGTGAATACGGTGGAGGAGTCGAAGCGCCTGAACTCGGCCCCCGCGCCGATGATCGTGCTCGCGGCCAGCGGAATGGCCACCGGCGGGCGCGTGCTGCACCACCTCAAGTCTTTTGCACCTGACCCGAGAAACACGATCCTGTTCGTCGGGTTCCAGGCTGCCGGCACCCGCGGTGCCGCGATGCTGAACGGTGCGCACAGCGTGAAGATCCACGGCGAATACGTCCCGGTGCGCGCCGAGGTCAGGGCCATCTCCAATCTCTCCGCGCATGCGGATTCTGCGGAGATCCTGGACTGGCTCGACGGATTCGAATCGGCGCCCCGGCAGACCTATATCACCCACGGTGAACCCACCGCCGCGGACACCCTGCGGCACCGGATCGAGGAAGGCAAGCGCTGGGCGTGCCGGGTGCCGGATTACAAGGAGATCGTGGAACTGAATTGAGCGGCCGCAGCCGCCGTTATGGCCAAATGGGACGGTACCAAGGCCCTCGCTCGTGACCAGAAAAACGAATGCCCCGCGAGAGGGCATTTTGCGCTCGTTCGAGAGAGGGATTGCCAGGGGGTGCGAATGGCTCTCTTGCTCGTGGCCAGAAAACGAAATGCCCCGCAAGGGGGCATTTCGTTTTCTGGCGGAGAGAGAGGGATTCGAACCCTCGATACGGGTTTAAGCCCGTATAACGCCTTAGCAGGGCGCCCCCTTCGGCCTCTCGGGCATCTCTCCGTGTGCTGTGCCACCTCCTGCGCCGCTTCGCTGCGAAAGCGGGCTGTCGTGCTCGTCGTGACGGCCTGAACCGATACGGGCTGGATTCTACCGGTTTTCACCGTGCTTCGGGCGTTTCGTCTCCGCGTGCGCTTCCGCGCATTCCGGGGTCGGCTTCACCGCGGTCCGCCTCTTGCCCTTCTCGCTCCCAGAAGTCGTCACCGGACTCCTGCGCTCAATCGCCCTTGTCCAGTCCGAAGGCCTTGTGCAGCACGCGCACGGCGAGCTCCATGTACTTCTCGTCGATGACAACGGTGATCTTGATCTCCGAGGTCGAGATCATCTGGATGTTGATGCCCTCGTCGGCCAGTGCCTTGAACATCTGGCTCGCCACGCCGACGTGGGAGCGCATCCCCACGCCGACCAGCCCGACCTTGCAGATATCGGCGTCGCCGCGCACCTCCTTGGCGCCGATCAGCCTGGCGACCTGCTTCAGGATCTCCAGCGTGCGGCTGAGGTCATTGCGATGCACGGTAAAGGAGAAGTCGGTCAGATTGTCGGTCGCCACGTTCTGCACGATCACGTCCACCTCGATGTTGGCTCTGGCGATCGGGTCGAGGATGGCGAAGGCGATTCCCGGCCGGTCGGGCACCCCGATGACGGTGACCTTGGCTTCGTCGCGGTTGAAGGCAATTCCGGAAACCAGCGCCTGTTCCATTTCAGTGTCTTCCTCGAAAGTGATCAGCGTCCCCGAGTGCGACTCCTCGTCGATCGGCAAGTCCGGAGGCGTCAGGCTGGAGAGCACGCGCAGGCGCACTTTGTACTTGCCGGCGAACTCCACCGACCGGATCTGCAGGACCTTGGAGCCGAGGCTTGCCATTTCCAGCATTTCCTCGAACGTGATCGTCTTCAGCCGGCGCGCCTCCGGGACGATGCGCGGGTCGGTCGTGTACACCCCGTCGACGTCCGTGTAGATCTGGCACTCGTCGGCTTTCAGCGCAGCCGCCAGAGCGACTCCCGAGGTATCCGATCCTCCCCGCCCCAGCGTCGTGATATTGCCTTGCGCGTCCTGTCCCTGAAAACCGGCTACGACCACCACCACGCCGTCGCGCAGGTCGCGGCGTATGCTTTCCTCGTCGATCCTGATGATGCGCGCCTTGGTGAACGCGCTGTCGGTAAGGATGCGGACCTGACCGCCGGTATACGAGCGTGCCTTCAGGCCGAGTTCCTTCAGCGCCATCGCCAGGAGGCCGATCGTCACCTGTTCGCCGGTGGCTGCGACGACGTCCAGCTCGCGCGGGTCGGGCTGCGCCTGAATCTCCCTGGCCAGCGCGATCAGCCGGTTGGTTTCGCCGGCCATTGCGGAGACGACTACCACGACGTCATGGCCGGCGTGTTTCCATTTCGCGACGCGCCGGGCGACGTTCTTGATCCGTTCGGTCGACCCGACCGAAGTGCCGCCGTACTTCTGAACGATCAAAGCCATAACAGGCCGTTGCTGAGCGGGTGGGGCAGAGGTCCAAAAAAGGCGCCATTGTAGAAGAATCGCCGAGGGGTGACACGAAGCGAAAACGCATGGCCCACAGGGGCGGTCCGGCGGTCTGGAAGGTTCTTTCGATGGCCTCGATGGGGCACAATACGCGCAGTGCGGGCCGCGGCGGCCTCGGTCGGGTGCGCCAGAAAGAGGGCGCAACGCGCCCTCCGAAGTGCGGCTGCCGCAAGCCGACCGCCTCTTGCCCGCGCAGCGGCCAGAGATAGATCCTCGCACCTGCTCGCTCCATCGATTCGCATACGGTTGCCTTGATGCCTCAAACCGCGTCGTTCGACACCATCCTGGCGCAATGTCGCGACTTGTTCGTCGAGCGCTTGTCCGCAGCCCTGGCTGCCATGCTCGACACGGCGGACGAGACGCTCGTCGGGCTTGTCAGCCGGACGCGAGACCAGGAAGCGCAAAGACATTACCTGGCTGCGAGGGACAAAGTGCTCGCGCGGCGCGCGGTCATAGAAACGCAGTTCCGCACCCGCTGTCTGCGCGAGTTCCAGGAGCGCAGCAACCGCGTGAAGAAGATCGGCGAGAGTTTCTCCGACATCGACCTGTCTTCGACCGAGCTGGAGCTGGTGGGCGAAGACGACCTGAACGAGACGCTGAAGTTCAACGCGATGGCGGCCAGACTGCGTCAGTATTGCGAAGACGAACTCTTCGCGCTCGACCAGCGGGTCGGAGTGTTGCTGGGCGACGCGAGCCTGCAGGCCGAGGACAACCCTTTTACGCCCCAGGCGATCTGCGATGCCTACAAGCAGACGTGCCGGCAGGTCGATCCGGACGTCAACGTGCGCATGGTTCTGCTCAAGCTGTTCGATGACCACGTGCTCGACGACATCCGTGCCATTTACAAGGCCGTCAACGCGTTGCTGGTAGAGAACTCGATTCTGCCGAAAATCAGGGCGGTCGCCCCGGGGCGACACGAGAAGGCCGCGCCTTCGGCGGCCAAAGCCGCGGCGCAGGCGGACAAGGCGGCCGGCGGCGAAGCCGATCTTTTCAGTCTGTTGCAGAACCTGCTCGCCAGCAATCTCAAGGCGGTGTCTCAGACACCCGCTCCGACGGCGGGCCAGGGGGCGGCTGCAGGGTCCATGGGCATGGGAGGGCAGATCGGGGGCGCGCCCGTTCTTCAGGGTCCGCAGTTGCTGCACTCGCTCACCCGTGTGCAGCTCGGCGACTTGAGTGCGGTCACCGGAAACGTCCTGCCGCTGGCGCATGCCGCTGCCGAGCCGGGCACGATCAACGTCCTGCGCGAGCTGAAAGGAACCAGCCTGGGCAGCGGCATGACCCGGATGGATGCCATGACGCTGGACATCATGGCGATGCTGTTCGACGAGCTGTTCGACGATCCCAAGATTCCCATCGCCGTCAAGGGGCTCATCGGCCGGCTGCAGATTCCGATGCTCAAGGTCGCGATCGCGGACAAGGCGTTCTTCTCGAAGAAGACCCACCCCGCCCGGCAACTGCTCGACACTCTGGGCGAAATCTCCGCGCGGCTGCCACCGGATTTCGATGCCTCGAATCCGCTGTACGGGCGCTTGCAGGCCATTCTTCAGGAGCTCATCGACGGCTTCGAGGACGACATCGAGATCTTCAATGGCGCACGCGAACGGCTTCAGGCGCTCATGATCGAGCAGGACGCGCGCATCCAGGAGCAGACGCAATCCTCGGCGAAACAGGTCGAGCAGAAGGAAACGCTTGCGCTGGCCAAGACCGTCGCACAGGCGGAGATCAAGATGCGCATCCGCGCAGGCGGGATTCCGAGCGCGCTTCAGGAGTTTCTGATGCAGGAGTGGGTGAAGCTCCTGATCGTGGTGCACGTGAAGTACGGCGAGCAGAGCGAGGAGTGGAAGAGCGCACTCGAGACCATGGACCGGCTCATCTGGAGCGTGGAGCCCAAGAACACGCTCGAAGAGCGCCGTGCGCTTGTGGCCGCGGTGCCCGAGCTGCTCAAGCGCCTGATGGCCGGTGCACAGCTCGGCGGCACCGAGGAGGCGGTGCGCACGCGTTTTCTCGCCGAGCTGAGAAAGCTGCATACCGAGGCGGTGGGAAAAGCGGCCCCGGCGAAAGAGCTGCCCGCAGCCGGCAGCGCGCCCGCGGACGACGCAGCGATGAAGCCGCAGCCCGAAGCGGCAGCGACAACCTCGGCCGGCGAAGCGGTTACCCCGCTTCTCGCCGTGCCGGACCTGCCGCTGGAAGCCCCTGTGGACGCAACCGTACCGGCCCCGGTGACGGCACCCGCGCCTGCGGAATCCGCCGAAGCGCCTCAGCCGCTGCCCACTTTGGTCGAGGGCTTGTCGCTCCTGCCCAAGGACACGAGGGAGCCGGGCGCCGCTGCGCAAGAAACCGCACCGGATCGACCGCCCGCGGGCGTGGACATCCAGCAAAGGGACGCTGCCGGCCCGGTTCGAGCCTCGCCTGCGCTTGCCGCGTCGCCTCAGCCTCCCGCGACGGGTTCACCCGACTCGACCGCAGCCGTCACCGTGAACAATCCGTTCGGCGACGGCAAAGTCGAGGTGGACGATCTCGACTTCACCATCAAGCCCGCGGCCGGCACCGATCGCGCCAAACCGGAGGCGAAACCCGCCGAGCTTCCCGCCAACCTCGTGGTCGGAACCTGGGTGGAAATTCGCGAGAAAGACACTCGCAGGCTCGGCAAGCTGGCCTTCGTCAGTCCCCTCAAGACCCGTTATCTCTTCGTCGACCGGCAAGGGAAGACCGCCCTCGAGTGCTCGCGGGCGGAACTCGCGCGCCGGATCAAGCTCGGCGAAGTCGCGATTACCGAGCAAACGCCCGAGACGCCGCTGTTCGATCGCATCGTGAGCGATCTGGTCGGAAAGCTGGGCGGGAAGCGCTGAGCAATCCGGGCATGCGGCACATCTGCGCAAAAGCCGGCCGGCAATACGCGTCGACTTCTTGAACTTCCGAGACCTCGATGCCTGGCTGAACAATCGACCGTCGGTGATGGCGGAAAGGACATCCGGCGTGATCTTGCGGCACTGCACGGCAAGCCGACAGTGAGTTGCAACCCGCGCCGAAATGAACTAGGGTCGCTCCCGCCGGATAGTGAACTCCGGAGTGATTGGCCGGTGCAGTAAAGAACCATGAGATCGGAAGTCCCGGGCAGCAGCCTGGTTCTCCCACGTTGTTTGTCCGGCGGCTGAAGAAGGGAAGAAAAAGAAATGTCCACGCCCCGGCGGCTCGGTGTACGTGCGCAGCTTGCCTTGCTCCTCGCGCTCGTCGTTCTGCCTTCGCTCGGCGTAGTCGGCTACCTGATTCAGACCCAGCGCACTGCGGCGATCGAAGATGCCCAGCAGAACGCTCGGTTGCTCGCGTCCCACGCGGAGAGCACCCTCGATGCTCTGGTTTCCCAGATGCGAAGGCTGCTCGGCACGCTCGCGTATGTGCCCGCCATCCGCTCAGGCAGCGCCCCAGAATGCTCTGCCTTGCTCGCGAGGGTGCTCGAAAAGACCCGCGAGTTCGGCAATTTCGGCTTTCTCGCGCCGGACGGCGAAATGCAGTGCAGCGGCCTGCCGTATCCGCCTGGCATGAACTTCAGCGACCGGGACTACTTCAAGGAAGTCGTCGGCACGCGCGAGTTCACCGTAAGCGGTTATTTGATCGGTCGTCTGATGCACGCTCCGGTGATTGTCTTCGCCCATCCGGTGCTCGACGACGAAGGCAAGGCGCTGATCGGCGTCCTCTACGCCTCGCTCCCGCTCGCGTGGATCAGTCATCAGTTCGAGAGCGCGCTGATGCCTCCCGGCTCGGTGATGGAGCTATACGACCCATCGGGCCTGCTGCTGGCTCGCTACCCCCATGACGACACGGTAGGCCGGACGCGACCCGAGTCTCGGGTGTTCCAGAGCATTCTGCGCAACCGGGCCACGGGAACGACCGTGCTGGAGGGTGCCGACGGGGTGAAGCGGCTTTATGCCTTTAACTCGCTTCTCACCAAGACCGCCAACCTCGGCGCCTATATCGCCGTCGGGCTGCCCGCAGATGCCGCGTTCGCGAAGGTCCATCGAGTCACTCTGCGCAGCATCATCGTGTTCAGCGGCGCGGTGGCACTCGTTCTGCTGCTCGGCTGGTGGGGAACAGACTTCCTGTTTGCGCGCCCGCTCGGGGAACTCGTGGCGGCGACGAAGCGGCTCAGCCTCGGAGATCTCGGCACCAGAGCCCCGGACGCGTTCGAGATCAAAGAGTTCTCGGAACTGGGCAGAGCGTTCAACCAGATGGCGGGTGCACTCGAAGAACGACACCGGGAACTCGAAGACTACATCAGGCGTCTCGATCGCCTGAACAGGGTACGCGCGATTCTAAGCGGCATCAGTAGCGCGCTTCTGCGCATCAAGGACAAGCAGACCCTTCTAGAAGAGGTATGCAGAATCGCCGTTGACCAGGGCCGACTGCGGCTTGCATGGGTCGGATTGCTCGACGAGAGCCGGAGCTGGCTCGTATTCGCGGCACACGCGGGCATCGGGCGCGAGTGCTTCGCGGGGCTTCGCATACCCATGGATCCCGCCGCAAATGCCGAGCGCGGGCCAGCGCGGCAGGCGGTATTGACGAACGGGCCCGTCGTCTGGGATCGAATTCAGGACGATCCGTTGCATGAAGATTGGCGTGAGCGGGCCGAATTGCTCGGCTATCGCTCCGCTGTTGCCCTGCCCATCCGCATCGATGACAGGATTGTCGGGGCTCTGAGTCTGTATTCCGAGGAAAATGGCTTCTTCAACGAAGACGAAATCCGCGTGCTGCTCGACCTTGCGGCCGATACGGGCCTGGGGCTCAGCCATATCGAAAAAGGCGAACGCATCGAGCAGCTCGTCTACTACGACCAGCTCACTGGGTTGGCAAACCCCAGCCTGGTCGAGGACCGTATCGATCAGGCCATCGCCCGCGCGCGCTTTTCCGGGCGGCATGTGGCTGCCGTTGTCCTCGACGTTCGCGGCCTGAAACACATCAATGATCTGTTCGGGCGGCGGGCGGGCGACGAAGCCCTGCGAGCGGTGGCAGAAAGCCTGAAACCCGTCGTGCGCGAGGGAGATACGGTCGGGAGGTTAGCCGGAGACGACTTCGTGCTCGGGCTCGTCGACATGGCGCGACCCAGTGACGTGACGCAAATCCTGCGTGAGATCCTTGACGCGGTGCCGAGTTCTGTCGAAATCGAGGGGGAGCGGATCTCTATCAACGTTCGAATGGGGGTAGCCATCTATCCGTCGGATGGGCAAACCGCCACCGATCTGGTTCGCAACGCCTCGCTTGCGCTGGACTCGGCCGCGGGCCAGGAAACGGAGCCCTTTGTGCTTTATTCAAGCAGCGCGAACGCAGTTGCGCACGAGAACTTCGTGATCGTGCGCGACCTGAGGCAGGCGATCGCGAAGGGCGAACTCTTTCTCGAGTACCAGCCCGTAGTGCAACTGTCGAACCGCAGCATCGTCGGAGTCGAGGCGCTTCTGCGCTGGCAGAATCCGAGTCTGGGAATGGTGCCTCCTGACCGGTTCGTGCCGCTCGCGGAAGACTCCGGCCTCATTCACGACATCGGCGCCTGGGTCATCGCCGAAGCCTGCCGGCAAGGCGCGCTCTGGCAGCGCGCGGCCAAGTCTTTCAGTGTCGCGGTCAACATCTCGCCAATGCAGCTCCGGCGCGCAGGCTTCGCGCAGTCGGTCATGGAGATCATCGCCCGTCAGTGGGCCGGCGAGGGCGGCGCGTGCCTCGTGATCGAGATCACGGAAAGCGCTGTGATGGAGAACATCGATCTGGCGATTACCGAACTGGGGCGCTTGAAGAACGCAGGTCTTTCGGTATCTATCGATGACTTCGGGACCGGATACTCATCGCTCAGCCGCCTCCGCTCGCTGCCGATCGACAGTTTGAAGATCGACCGATCGTTCGTCCGCGACCTGGAAACCGACTCGAGCGCGGTAGCCGTTGCAAACGGCATCATCGCGCTTGCCCACAGCCTCGGGCTGAGGGTGATTGCGGAAGGCATCGAAACGGAGGGGCAGCTCGCGATTCTGCGCCAACATGGGTGCGATGCCGGACAGGG